>JAQXPK010000121.1 GCA_029100605.1 Bacillota bacterium
TTTAAAAGCTTTCCGAGAATGAATTGTGCCAGAAAAGGCAGATGACGCCGCTGGGCTTTCCGCCCAGCAAGGAAGATAACGCATTCTGGCGCAATTCAGGCCGGAAAGAATTAAAGTTTTTAATCAAGAGTTAGTATCAAAGGCTCCCTGGGTACAAAAACAAAGCGTCCCGGAACCAACGCGGTTCCGGGACGTATTTGGTGGGGGAGGACGGATTCGAACCATCGAAGCGAAACGCAGCAGATTTACAGTCTGTCCCCTTTGGCCACTCGGGAACTCCCCCATATGCAATTTTTCTGTTTTGAGCAGTCAGATGGAGCCGGTAGACGGACTCGAACCCCCGACCTGCTGATTACAAATCAGCTGCTCTACCAACTGAGCTATACCGGCGGCTCAAACAGAACACGCTTATTATAACACGGAAAGCCGATTTGTCAAGCATTTTGATACCGCTTTGCGAAAAAAGTTCAGGAGTGGAAAAACCACTCCTGAACCCTGTTTTCTTGAAATTTGCCTGGGAAAAATCAGATTTCCACGTCCATTTTCGCCAGTACCGCGGCGCAGCGGGGGCACAGCCCCTCCGCGTTTGCCTGCTGGCTGTGCATCCAGCACCGGGGGCACTTGGTGCCCTTGGCCTCGGAGACACCGATGGTCAGGCCGGGATCGTTGACGCCCACGCCAACCTCCGCGCCCTCCTCCGGCTCTGCCCAGACGCAGTCGGACACAATGCACACCTCGGCGAGATTGACACCCTGGCAGGCGGCCTTGACATCGGGATCGTTGGTGGACAGGGTGACGTGAGCCTCCAGCGCCTTGCCGATGCGCTTGTCCGCCCGAGCCTTTTCCAGCACGCCGTTGACATCCTGACGCAGTTTCATGACCACGTCCCACTTCGCCATGGTTTTCTCGTCCAGGGCGTAGGCGGCAAAGCCGGTGGGCATCTGGTTCAGCAGCACGTTGCGCCTGTCATCCTCGGCGCGGTGGGGCATGGACTGCCAGATCTCGTCACAGGTGAAGGCCAGAATGGGAGAGAACAGCTTGGTCATGGCGTCCAGGATCAGGAACAGCGCGCTCTGAGCGGAGCGGCGGCGCAGACCGTTCTTTTCCTCGCAGTAAAGCCGATCCTTGAGAATATCCAGATAGAAGCTGGACAGCTCCACCACGCAGAAGTCGTTGATGGCGTGGGACACCACATGGAATTCATAATTTTCGTAGGCCTTGCGGCAGGTCTGCACCAGCGCGTCCAGCTTGGTCAGCGCCCAGCGATCCAGCTCCTCCATCTGCTCGGCGGGAACCAGATGATCGGGATCAAACTCGTTCAGGTTACCCAGGCAGTACCGGGCGGTGTTGCGGAATTTCAGGTAGTTCTGGGAGAGCTGCTTGAAAATCTCCTTGGAGCAGCGTACGTCCACGTGGTAGTCGGAGGAGCCGGCCCACAGCCGCACGATGTCCGCGCCGTACTCTTTGATCAGATCAGCGGGATCGACGCCGTTGCCCAGGGACTTATGCATGGCCCGACCCTGACCGTCTACCGTCCAGCCGTGGGTCAAAACCTGCTTAAAGGGTGCGCCGTGACCCAGCGCGCCCACGGATGTCAGAAGGCTGGACTGGAACCAGCCCCGGTACTGGTCGGCGCCTTCCAGGTACACGTCGGCGGGCCACAGCTCGGGGTTGTCCCGCATCAGGGAGGCATAGTGGGTGGAGCCGGAGTCGAACCAGCCGTCCAGGGTGTCGGTCTCCTTGTCGAAGGTCTTGCCGCCGCAGTGGGGGCAGGTCAGTCCCTGGGGGATCAGTTCCATGGCGTCCTTCTCAAACCAGATGTTGGAGCCGTATTCGTCAAACAGCTCGGAGATGTGGGCAATGGATTCGTCGGTGCAGACAGGCTTGCCGCAGTCCTTGCAGTAGAACACGGGGATGGGCAGCCCCCAACGGCGCTGGCGGGAAATACACCAGTCGGCTCGCTCCCGGATCATGCTGATCATCCGCTCGCCGCCCCAGGCAGGCAGCCACTTCACGTTCTTACAGGCGTCCACCGCTTCTTCCTTGAAGGCGTCCACGGAGCAGAACCACTGAGGCGTTGCCCGGAAGATGATGGGCTTCTTGCAGCGGTCGTGATGGGGGTAGGAGTGGACAATGTCCTCGGAGGCAAACAGCGCGCCGCTTTCCTTCAGGTCGGCGAGAATCACAGGGTTGCTTTCGTCGGTCTTCATGCCGGCGTACTTGCCAGCGTAGTCGGTGTGGCGGCCGTAGTCGTCCACCGGCACCACCAGATCCATGCCGTAGCGCATACAGGTCTGGTAGTCGTCAGCGCCGAAGCCGGGGGCGGTGTGGACGCAGCCGGTGCCGGAATCCATGGTGACGTACTCGGCGTTCACCAGCCGGGAGGTCTTGGGGAGGAAGGGATGCTGAGCCAGCATATTCTCGAAGAACTGACCGGGATAGGAGGCGATGACCTCGTAGTGCTCAAAGCCTCCGATGTGCATGACCCGATCCATCAGCGCTTCCGCCATGATATAGGTCTCGCCGTTGTCGGCCTTGACCAGAACGTAGGTTTCCCTGGGGTGCAGGCAGATCGCCAGGTTTCCGGGCAGCGTCCAGATGGTCGTTGTCCAGATGACGAAGAAGGTGCGGCTCAGATCAAAGCCGGCCAGCTTGCCCAGATCGTCCTTCATGGGGAATTTTACATAGACGGAGGTGCAGGGGTCGTCGTGATACTCGATTTCGGCCTCAGCCACGGCGGTGGCGCACACGGGGCACCAATACACGGGCTTGAGACCCTTGTAGATATACCCCTTGTCGAACATTCGACCAAAGACCTTGACTTCCTGAGCCTCGAAGTGCTTGTCCATGGTGCGGTAGGGATGCTTCCAGTCGCCCACCACGCCCAGACGCTTAAAGCCTGCCATCTGCCGCTGGATATAGGTCTCGGCAAACTCCTGGCAGGCGGCGCGGAATTCGGGGACAGGCATGGCCTTGTGGTTGAGCTTGTTCTTTTTAATGATGGCGGTTTCAATGGGCAGACCGTGGTTGTCCCAGCCGGGGACGTAGGGGGTGTAGTAGCCCATCATGGCATGGCTGCGGACGATAAAGTCCTTCAGCGTCTTATTCAGGGCGTGACCCATGTGAATGTCGCCGTTAGAAAAGGGAGGGCCGTCGTGGAGCACGAAGGGGGGCAGATCCTTGTTCTTTTCCAGCATAGCCTCATACAGGTTCTGCTCCTCCCAGCGCTTGAGCATAGCCGGCTCCCGGGCGGGCAGCCCCGCTTTCATGGGAAAGTCGGTCTTCGGGGTGATGATGGTGTTTTTGTAGTCCATTGGAATACTTACCTCCAAAAGTGAAATCAAAATCTTTCCAAAAAGGAAAGCGCCTTCGTCTCAGCATAAGAGACAAAGGCGCGTCAACCTCTGCGGTACCACTCTTGTTCCAGTCAAAAAACCGGCACTCAATGTCACGCGGTATCGGGCGTGTCCCGGCGCGGTCTACTGCCTTTCGGGTTCGGCGCGCTGCTCGGAGGGGATACAAGCCGCTGCCTGCCTGCTGCCTCGCACCAAACGGCAGCTCTCTGAAGGCGGTGGGACGGCTTACCTGTCCTCGTCAAAGCGTGAATGTATGAAAATCTCTTACTTGCGGGAGGTGGGGTCGTAGTTGCGACCGAACTGTAGGTTCAGGCTGGCAAACCGGCTGGTGGTGGTGTCGTTGGTGGGATGCTTGGGCGCGGCCTTGGGCGCGGTGTCCGTGGTGGTGCCCACGATGGCCTCAATGTTCTGGGAGATCTCGGCGGCAACGTCGTCGCTGCTGACCTTGGGGGCTGGCTCAGCAGGGGCGGCGGGCGCAGCCGGAGCGGGAGCGGCGGGGGCGTTGGCAGCCTTGATCCGATCCAGCGCCTGAATGCAGGAGCGCATCTGATCCTGAATCTCATTGATCCGGGCGGAAGCGGCCCGCTTGGCCTCCTCCAGCCGTGCGTTCTCGGCGGCGACCAGGGCGTCGTTGTTGGGAACGCTCTGGACAACGGGGGCAGCAACCGTGGCAGCCGCGGCTGCGTTGGCGTTGCTCAGCATCCGGTTGCACTTGGCTTCCGCTTCCATGACCATCTTGTCACAGGTTTTCTGGGCGTTGGCGACGGCCTCCTTCATGGCGGCCTCGTTCTTCCGGTATTCCTCCAGCTTGCCCACCAGAACCCGCATTTTGCTCTTAAGCAGGGCGTTTTCCTTGTAAAGGGTTACATAATCCTCGGTCAGAGGCTCCAGAAACTCATCGACCTGCTGCATATTGTAGCCGCCGAAGGTGGCCTTGCTGAAGGAGATCTGATCGATTTGCTGCGGTGTAAACATATTGATTCCCTTCCTCTCTGTTAGACGTAGCTTTCGACCTCAGCCTGCAATGTCTCCAAATCGCCCACAATGTCCATATTGTGGGGACAGAACAGGTAAGCAGACTGGGCGATCTTTTTGACATCGCCGTCCAGGGCGTAGACACAGCCGGACAGGAAGTCCACCACCCGGCGAGCCATGGCCTTGTCCACATTCTCCATGTTGACGATGACAGCCTTGTGGTTGCGCAGATCATCGGCAGCCTTGGAAGTATCGTTGAAGCTGCCGGGACGGAACAGGACGACCTCCTGCTTGTTCCCGGTATTCATATTCAGCACCTGCCCGGAGAAACCGGCAGCGGGCGCAGAAGAAGCTGTGCTGGTCATGGGACCGAAACCGAAATCGTCGGAATCCTCCTCTTCCTCCTCTTCCGGGGCGGGGGCGGGGCTGGGAGCGGGGGCGCGGCGGGGCTTCCGGCGGGCGGGCGCTTCCTGCTCTTCATAATCGTCGAGGTAATCGTCTTCCTCGTTGTAATCGTCGTAATCGTCGTCGGCGTAGGGCTGGGCAAATTTCTTTACATTATCCCACAAGCTCATTCTCTATATCCTCCTAATATATGCTCACATCATTTTTCTGATGAATCCCTGGCATAGTTCCTGGCACCGAAAATGGCAGTGCCCACACGAACCATCGTGCTGCCGGAGGCAATCGCGTCGGCGAAATCCCCGGACATGCCCATGGATAAACAGTCCACCTTGACATTATCGTATTTTTTTCGCTTTATGTCAACAGATAATTGGAACATTTTTTGAAAAAATTTTAGATTTTCTCCCGAATTGTGGCTGATTGGAGGAATTGCCATGAGACCTTTGACACATATGTTTGAAAATTCGCCCATTTTTTCCATCAGAGGAAGGATGTCCTCAGCGCCGAAGCCGGATTTACTGGCCTCCTGACCGATATTGACTTCCAGCAGAATGTCCTGTACGATGCCCTGCTTCGCGGCCTCCCGGTCGACGGCCCGGAGCAGATGCTCTGAGTCCACGCTCTGGATAAGCGCCACCTTGCCCACCACCTGCCTGACCTTATTGGTCTGCAGGTGCCCGATAAAATGCACCGGCGCGCCCTGGTAGGCGTTCTGAGCCAGCTTCGCGGTCAGCTCCTGCACCCGGTTTTCCCCGCAGCAGTCCACCCCGGCGGCAATGGCCTGACGGACGGCCTCGGCGTCGTTCATTTTCGTGGCGGCGCAGAGCAGGATTTCCTTCGGGTTCCGCCCAGCGGCGACGGCGGCGGCCTCCATTTCCGCCCGCACCCGGGCGACATTCTCGGCAATGGACATAACTTGGTGCCTTCTTTCTGATAGGATGGATAAATACTGAATGCATTATTGCAGTCCGGCGCACAGCACCCGAGGCTTCCCCTCCGGAGTGGTGCTCCGCGCAGTGAATCACAATCATCATGATTGCTGGTGGCAATCATACCATAGTGTCCGCTGTCAAAAATCTTTGAATTATGACGGATGAGGGGGTGGTATCACGCCTGGGTCATCTGAGGCGTTTCGGCGAATTCGTACCTGGGCATCGCCTCATCCGCCTCGCCTTGCGGCGAGCCACCTTCCCCAAAAGGGAAGGCTTTGCATACACAAAAGGGCAACGGAAAGCTGCTCCGTTGCCCTTTTCGCGTTACGCAGTCACGGCTGCGGCTTTCAGCGGCTTCATGGGGGCGAGGGTAGAGATGGCGTGCTTGTAGATCATCTGCTGCTTGCCATCGGATACCAGCACCACCACGAAGCTGTCGTAGCCCGTAATGATTCCCCGGAGCTGGAAGCCGTTCATGAGAAACAGGGTCACGGGAACCCTCTCCCGGCGAACCTCTTTCAAAATAGCTTCCTGTAAATTGATCGCGTCAGACATATGTTTACCTTCTTTCTCATATTCGGCAGTCCCATTGCTCCCCGGGAGCCGCCGTTTGGTTGGGTATCCATATCCTAACACGTTTCACTCGTCAAAATCGCTCACAATCCGTCGAGCGCTTTCCAGAATTTCCCTTTCGGTTTCCCCTGCCTCCCGAAGAATCCAGTGAATGCGGGGGTTTCGGCGGAACCAGGTGAGCTGACGCTTGGCGTAGCGGCGGGAGGATTGACGCACCTGATCCGCCGCCTCTTCTATTGTACACCGTCCGTCAAGGGCATCCACGAATTCCTTGTAGCCGATGGCCTGCAGGGCAGTGGCCTTTTCCGGAATGCCGCTGGTTAAGAGGTCTTGGATTTCCTCCACCAGCCCCAGCTCCAGCATCCGCCCCACCCGCAGATCAATGCGGCGGTACAGTTCGCTGCGCTCCGTAAAATCCAGCCCCAGCCAGAGGGGCGTATACCGGGATGGAAGCGCCTGGGTTTTCCGGTTGTGCTCCGTGATGGTCTCGCCGGTTTCCCGGTAGACCTCCAGCGCCCTTAGAATCCGCTTCCGGTCGGACAGGTGCAGCCGGGCGGCAGAATCCGGGTCAACGGCACGGAGCCGGGACAGCATAGCCTCCATCCCCTCCGCGTCCGCCTGGGCTTCCAGGCGTTCCCGGACGCCGGTGGAGGGAAAGGGAGCGAAGGCGTTGCCCCGGATAAGGCTGTCCAGATACAGTCCTGTCCCGCCCGCGATGATGGCGGTTTTCCCCCGGGCGAGAATGTCGTCCACAATGGGGGCAGCCATTTCACAGTAGCGGCTTACCGAAAAATCCTCCCAGGGCTCGGCAACATCGATCATGTGGTGCGGGATGCCCTGCCTTTCCGCCAAGGTGGGCTTGGCGGTGCCGATGTCCATGTGGCGATAGACCTGCATGGAGTCGCAGGATACCACCTCGCCGTTTAAGTCCTTTGCCAGCGCCACCGCCAGGGCGGTTTTTCCCGAGGCCGTCGGCCCCGCGATGCAGATGATGCTGTTCATGGTGCCTTCGCCTCCTGTTCCAGCACCTTCTGAAAATGTATCTGCTCCCGTTCGCTGCCGAAACCGCAGCTCCGGTAGAAAGCATGAGCGCCCGTCCTCTGGGCGCCGGAGACAAGGCGGATTCCCGCTGCCCCGGTTTGCCTTGCCCAGTCTTCCACAGCCCCTATCAGCCGTTTGCCAACGCCTTCCCGCCGATACCTTTCGGATACGGCAATGCCCAGGATGTTTTTCATGGAAGGGGCGTACAGAAGGTCGTAGTCGTTGGCATGGATGTATCCGACGACGCTGCCATCCGCTTCCGCGACGTACACCCTGTCCCGGCTGCTGTGCAGTACGGCTTGCAGCTTCCGTTCGGTCTGCTCCGCCGGATAGTCATAGCCCAGATCGTCTCGGCTCAGACGGGCGATTGCCCCGGCGTCGGACGGGACGGCCTGTCGGATTGTCACAGCCATGTCCGTTTCCTCCCTGAAGAGAATTATGTCCGTTTGAACTGCTTTTCCAGCTGCTTCTTACTCAGGGTCACGCAAATCGGCCTGCCGTGGGGGCAGTATTTCAGCTCTTCCCGGCTCATAACCGCTTTGACCACCGCGAGCAGCTCCTGCTCGTCGTTTTTCCAGCCTGCCTTGATGGCGGCTTTGCAGGCGACGGTGTGCAATAGCGTGTCCCGGACGGTGTCCCGGCTTTCCCGTTTTCCCTCCAGGAGGTTCGCCGCCAGAGTTTCCACCGCGTCGGCTGCGCCCTCCGGGCTTAAGTCCATGGGGATCTGCCGCAGCAGCAGGGTATCTTCCCCGAATTCCTCCACTTCAAAGCCCAGTTCGTCCAGCATATCCCGGTTTGCCAGCAGCTCGGCGGCGGCAGCGGGACTGAGGCGGACGGGGATGGGCTGCAGCAGGCTCTGGGCGGAGATGCCCTCGGGGTTGGCTTTCAGCTTTTCAAAGAGGATCCGCTCATGGGCGGCGTGCTTGTCGATGATGTAGGCATTGTCCCCCTGCTCCACCAGAATGTAGGTATTGTACAGCTCTCCCACCATCCGCCATGGTGTTTCCGCGGGCATGGGCAGCTGGGTCTGCTCCGGCCCTTCCACCGCAGCAGATTCCTTCGGAGCGGGGACGATGTGGGCATCGCTCCCTACGGCGGGGGCTGGCGCTTCGGTTCGCACCTGGGGCAGGGTGACGAACTCCCGCAGCGGCATATTGGCGGGCCGCTCGATTTTCGCCGCCGTGGCGGCAGCTGCCGCCGGCTTGGGCTGAGGCGCGTCCTTCAGGGCGGTGGAAAAGGTCTTGTATTCCTCCGCCGTCATGGTGCGGAAGAAAGCGTCCTTTTTGGGTGCGGCAGGAGAGACGTAGGGGGCATCGCCCCCTACGGATGGGACGGCGGATTTGAACTGCACCTCCGGCCGGTCGGTCTGACGGTTCAGCGCACCCAGAACGCCATAGTGTACGCAGTCAAATACCGCTTTTTCCGACAGGAATTTCACTTCCGTCTTTGCCGGGTGGACGTTCACGTCCACCGCGTTGGGCGGCAGGGTCAAATGCAGTACACAGGCCGGGAACCTGCCCACCATGATCTGATTCCGATAGGCCTCCTCCAGGGCGGAGACCAGGAGCTTGGACTTGACAGGCCGGTTGTTGACAAAAAAGGTTTGCAGTCCACGGCTGGGGCGGGCGTCGGTGGGCTTGGAGACGAAGCCGGTGAG
Organism: Bacillota bacterium; assembly: GCA_029100605.1. GTDB lineage: Bacteria > Bacillota > Clostridia > Oscillospirales > Oscillospiraceae > Faecousia. Next base: position 8,940 of record JAQXPK010000121.1, read on the forward strand.
GGTATAGGCTTCCCACCGGCTGTCCACGGGCACCATTTTGGCGCAGTCCCGCCCATAGACGCAGTACACCGCCGCCTGCAGACCGCCAGTTCCCGGGGTGGACAGCACCTGCTTGCCGTCCCGGAGGAACTGAATGGCGACTTCCGGGTGAGCCAGCGCCTGCAGCTGCACGGCGGAGGTGACCCGGCTGCCCTCTACGGTGTCGGATTTCATGAATTTCATTCTGGCGGGGGTGTTGAAAAACAGATCCCGCACCACAATGGTGGTGCCGTCGGGGCAGCCCACCTCGGATTGCTCCGTGATCTGCCCCCCTTCCAGCTTCAGAGCCGTGCCACTGAGGCTGCCTGCCGTCTTGGTCATCAGCGCAATGCGGCTGACGGAGGCGATGGCTGCCAGCGCTTCCCCCCGGAAGCCCATTGTGCCAATGGCGGCCAAATCCTCGGCGGAGCGGAGCTTGGAGGTGGCGTGGCGGAGGAAAGCCGTCCGGGCGTCCTCGGGGGACATACCGCAGCCGTTGTCCGTGACCCGGAGAAAGGTCATGCCGCCGTCCCGGATTTCCACGGTGATTTTGGACGCTCCCGCGTCCACCGCGTTTTCCAGCAGCTCTTTGACCACGGAGGCGGGGCGCTCCACAACCTCGCCGGCGGCAATGAGGTTGGCAATATGGGGAGATAATTGAATGATCTTGGGCATAGCGTCACCTCAGACCGCCGACGGCGATCAGATTGATACAGGCGTGAATGAGAATCGGGGCGAAGATGGAATCCGCTTTGGTATACGCCCAAGCCAGAGACAGCCCGGCGGGCAGGTATTGCAGCACCGCCATCACCAGCTCCAGAGGGGAATACGTTCCGATGTAGCCGAGAATGTGGATGCAGGCGAAGGCCAGCATGGACACGGCGTAGGCTGCCCAGCGGGATTTCCCGTAGAGATTGCGGAAGATCAGCCCCCGGAAGGCGCATTCCTCGGCAGGGGGCACCAGAATCACGGTGCTGATCACCGTGAGAAACCGCCCGCTCCGGCTCATGGCGGCGATGGCGGCGTCATTGTAATTGGTAAAGCCGGGAACCAGTAGGGAAATGAGCCACCGGACAAAGTAGAAAAGGGCATAGTAGGCGGCAAGCCCCAGAATCACCGCCTGACAGAAATAGGCCGGGTGCTGAGCCGCCTGACGAGCGGAATGCCCCAAAAGACGGTGATAGATCAGAATTGTCGCCAGAAAATTGATAAGATAAAATACAAAGTTCAGCTCCGCGTCGGAAAGGGGCGTGGTCAATTTCCCGTTGACAAAGGAAAGAATACTGGGCAGGAGCAGCAGCTGAAAAATCAGGTATACGCCCCCTGCCACGGTTTCCTGCCCGGTGGGGCAGGAAGAAAGAGAATGGGTTCGTTTCATAGGTTAGTCCAGCATTTTCTTCAGTTTATACAGTTCATTCATGGCCTCGATGGGGGTCAGTGTCTCCACGGAGAGGGCACCAAGAGCGCAGAGCACCTGCTGCCCCGTCAAATCCGCCATGCTCACCTGCTCCTCGGGCTGCCTGGGCTGGGCAGGCGCGGGCACGACGGCCTCGGCTTCCAGCTCGGCAAGAATTTCCCGGGCGCGGCTGATTACCGGAGCGGGGATGCCAGCCAGCTTGGCGACCTCAATGCCGTAGCTGTCGTCGGTGGCGCCGGGGACGATCTTCCGCAGGAAAATCATCTGATCCCCCCGCTTTTTCACGGCAATGTTGTAGTTTTTGACGTTTGGCAGCTTGTCCTCCAGGGTGGAAAGCTCATGGTAGTGGGTGGCAAACAGGGTCTTTGCCCCCAGACGCTTGGGGTTGGCGGCGTATTCCAGCACCGCCCGGGCGATGGCCATGCCGTCGTAGGTGGAGGTGCCCCGCCCGATTTCATCCAGAATCAGAAGACTCCGGGAGGTGGCGTACTTCAAAATGGTGGCAACCTCCGCCATCTCCACCATGAAGGTGGACTGCCCGGAGGCCAGGTCGTCGCTGGCACCGATTCGGGTAAAGACCCGATCTACCAGTCCGATCTTTGCGGAGCGGGCGGGGACGAAGGAGCCCATCTGTGCCATGAGGACGATCAGCGCCACCTGGCGCATATAGGTGGATTTGCCCGCCATATTGGGGCCGGTGATGATGCACACGGTGTTGTCCTCTCCGCCGATGTCGGTGTCGTTGGGGACGAAAAGGGAATCCTTGAGCATGGCCTCCACCACCGGATGCCGTCCGTCCGTGATGGAGATTTCCCGGCCCAGGGTGATTTCCGGGCGGCAGTAGCCCCGCTGTACCGCCACAGCGGCAAGGCTGCACAGTGTGTCCGCGGCAGCCACGGCGGCGGCGGTCTGCTGCACCCGGGCGGCCTGCTGGGCAAGGTATTCCCGCAGCTGGGTGAAAATCTGATATTCCAGGGCGGTGAGCCGATCCTTGGCGGTGAGCACCTGGTTTTCCAGTTCCTTTAATTCCTGGGTGATGTAACGTTCGCAGTTCGCCAGGGTCTGCTTGCGGATGTAGTTGTCCGGAACCTGATCCAGAAAGGCTTTGGATACCTCAATATAATACCCGAATACCCGGTTGAACCCCACCTTCAGAGTGCGGATGCCGGTTTTTTCCCGCTCCGAGGCCTCAATGGCGGCGATGGTGCCGCTGCCCCCCTCCATAATGTCCCGCAGACGGTCGGCCTCCTCGCTGGCGCCCTTGCGGATGATGCCCCCCTCCCGGATGGTCAGAGGCGGATCGTCCACCAGGGTGCTTTCAATCCGGTCGGCGCAGTCCGTCAGGGGGTCAATGGCCTGCTCCAGCTTCCGAAGCAGGGGAGACTCACACTTTTGCAGCTGAGCCTTTACCTCCGGCAGCGCCCGGAAGCCCCGCGCCAGGCCGAGAAGATCCCGGCAGTTGACGGTGCCGGTGACGATGCGGGTCTGCACCCGCTCTAAGTCGGTAACGTCCTTCAGGGCTTCTTCCAGCTCGCCCCGGACGATGACGCTGTCCACCAGCTCCTCCACGGCGCTTTGGCGGCGGGTAATCTCCGCCGGATCCAGCAGGGGCTTTTCCAGCCAGGAGCGGAGCATCCGCCCGCCCATGGCGGTGTGGGTCTTGTCCAGCACCCACAGAAGACTCCCCCGCTTTTCCTTGGAGCGCATGGTCTCCGTCAGCTCCAGATTCCGCCGGGCGTCCAGATCCAGTTCCATGAAGCGTCCGGTGGTGTAGTATTGCAGTTCCCGGATGTGAGCCAGGTCGTTTCTTTGCAGGGTCAGCAGGGTTTGCAGCAGCGCGCCGCTGGCAATGACGGCGGCGGGCATACCTACGATTCCCATTTGGGCGAGGGTGGCGTGGAAGTGGTTTTCCAGCAGGGCTTCCGCCGGCTCCAGCTGGAAAAGCTCTGGCTTACCCTCATTGACGCAGCAGCTTAAACGGCGGAAAACGGCGTCCTCGATGGCCTCGCAGTCCACCCCCGCGCCGTAGCGGAGGATTTCACTGGGGGAGAAGCGCCCCAGCTCGGAGGCCACGTTCTGGGCGTCGGAGCATACGGTGGCGTAGAAGGCACCGGTGGAAATATCGCAGAAGGCCAGGCCAAACTTGCCGCTCTCGCCGTAGATGCAGCCGATGTAGTTATTCTTGCTCTCGTCCAGCATACAGCTTTCGGTGACGGTGCCGGGGGTGACGATGCGGGTGATGTCCCGCTCAACCAGCCCCTTCGCCGTGGCGGGATCCTCCATCTGCTCGCAGATGGCGACCTTGTACCCCTTCTGCACCAGCCGGGCAATATAGGAATCCACGCTGTGGTAGGGCACGCCGCACATGGGGGTCTGCTCTTCTTTCGGCTTGCCCCGATCCCGGGTGGTCAGGGTCAGATCCAGCTCCCGAGCCGCCAGCTTGGCATCCTCGTCGAACATCTCATAGAAGTCGCCCAGGCGGAACAGCAGAATACAGTCCTTGTTCTGTTCCTTGATCTGCTGATACTGCCGCCGCATGGGGGTCAGCTCGTTGGTTGTCTGTGCCATATTGATTCCGTCCTATTCTGAATGAGAATTGAAAATAAAATATATGCATATCGGCTTAACTCAGCAAACCAGAAAATTGGAATTTAGCGGCCTCGCCGAATTGAAAATTGACAATTGACAGTTGGCAATGATTGTGTCCCTACGGGACGATTTTTGAAATAATAGCGGGTAATCTCATCAAAA
>JAQXPK010000122.1 GCA_029100605.1 Bacillota bacterium
CTTTAATTCTTTCCGGCCTGAATTGCGCCAGAATGCGTTATCTTCCTTGCTGGGCGGAAAGCCCAGCGGCGTCATCTGCCTTTTCTGGCACAATTCATTCTCGGAAAGCTTTTAAAGCTTTCAATCAAGAATTAGTATGAGCAATATTGCGCAAAGAGCATAAAACGCTGTCATTCCGAACCGGCGATGATACCGGCCTGGAATGGCAGCGCTTTTTTGTTCACGGCTTTTGAATATGTAGTCAGTCCTCGGGGAACAGTTTTTCCTGGCAGTAACGGATGATGGCCTTACGGGTGATGAGACCGATGAAAGCGTCCTTGTCGTCCACAACGGGGACGAAATTCTGATTGGATGCCCGTTCCACCAGCTCGTGCATGGAGGTGGTGACCCGGACGGGGACGTTGTCCTTCCGACGGGAGATCTCCATGACCCGCCGGGCTTCCGCCTGGCGCATATCCATGTAGCACATATTCTTCATGGCCCACAGCAGATCGCCCTCGGTCAGAGTGCCCCGGTATTCTCCCCGGCGGTTGAGAATGGGAATCGCGGCGTAGCCTGCGGCCTCCATTTTTTCCAGTGCCTGACGGATGGTATAGTCATCATAGAGGTAAGCACACATTGCCTTTGGTGTCAGAAAAAACAGAATATTGTTCATGGGGTTCTCCTTTTCGGCGCGGCTGATTGGGAGCTTCCTTCTTACCGCCCTGTACATTATAGCACAAACGGAAGGGAAAAGTATGAATATTTTTTGTGAATCTGCCATCCACTAGCCAAAAAAACGGAGCCGTATTTTGTGCACTGTGCCCAGATTACTCACCAAAGTGGAATTCGCTGAAATCGAAGGTGGCGAAATAGTCCTTCGGCGTCTCCGCCCGGCGGATGCGCTGGAAGCTGCCGTCCTCTTTGAGCAGCACCTCCGCGGAGCGGAGCTTGCCATTGTAGTTGTAGCCCATGGAGAAGCCGTGGGCGCCGGTGTCGTGAATGGCGACGATGTCGCCGATTTGGATTTCCGGCAGCTTGCGTTCCACAGCGAATTTGTCATTGTTCTCGCAAAGACCGCCGGTTACGTCGTAGACATGATCCAGGGGGGCGTTCTCCTTGCCCAGCACCGTGATGTGGTGGTAAGCGCCGTACATAGCCGGGCGCATCAGGTTGGCGGCGCAGGCGTCCAGACCGATATAATCCCGGTAAATGTGCTTTTCGTGAATGACGGTGGAGATCAGGTGCCCGTAAGGCGCCAGCATAAACCGCCCCAGTTCCGTGAAAATCGCCACGTCTCCCATGCCGTTGGGCGTCAGAACCTCCTCGTACTGGGCGCGCACCCCTTCGCCGATGACCCGGATGTCGCACCGGGGCTGCTCGGGACGGTAATCCACGCCGACACCGCCGGAAAGATCCACGAAGGCAATGTGCGCGCCGGTGGCGTTGCGCAGCCGCACTGCCAGACGGAACAGCTGCCCCGCCAGGGTGGGATAGTATTCGTTGGTCGAGGTATTGGAGGCCAGGAAAGCGTGGATGCCGAAGTGCTTCGTGCCCAGCTGCATCAGGCGGGTGACAGCGCCCATCATCTGTTCCTCGCTCATCCCGAATTTGGCATACCGGGGCACGTCCATGATGGTGTTGCCCAGGGAAAACGTGCCGCCTGGGTTATAGCGCAGGCACACCGTTTCGGGAACCGGGCCCAGGGACGCAAGAAAGTCCACGTAAGAAGCGTCGTCCAGATTGATGTATACGCCCATTTCCAGAGCCTTACGCATATCCTGCTCCGGGGTTACGTTGGAGGAGAACACGATCTCATGACCCGTGATGCCCACTGCCTCCGCCAGAAGCAGCTCCGTGTAGGTGGCGCAGTCGCAGCCGCAGCCCTCCTCGTGAAGAATTTTCAAAATGTAAGGGTTGGGCGTGGCCTTGACGGCGAAGTACTCCTTGAACCCCGGGTTCCAGGAGAAGGCCTGCTTCAGGGCACGGGCATTTGCCCGGATTCCGGCCTCGTCATAAATATGAAAGGGGGTGGGAATGCTTTCCCGGATCTCCCTGGCCTTCTCCAGCGTGATAAATGGTACTTTTTTCATACGACCGCTCCTCTCCGGGCGAAAAAAAGCGAATTCGCCCACAACCAGGGAAATTGTATTGTATCGATGGACGTTTGTCAACCCCAATTCCGGCTCTCCCGGCAGTAGAATCCGGATTTCTTCCCGGAGGAGAGGTGTAGAAAAACCGGCGGTTTTCATTTCGGGGAAAATGTGCTATACTCAGGTTATCCAGAAGGAAGGAAGCGCTTTATGAAACGAACCAAATTATCCGACCGCCAGCTCCCGGACTACAGCCGGGGCGAAGAAATCATGAACATGGTCACCCACATCGTCGGCGGTGCCATCGGCATCGCGGCGCTGACACTGTGCGTCATTCGCGCCGCCCTCCACCACAATGTGTGGGGCGTGGTCACCTCCGCCATATACGGGGCCGCTCTGGTTGCCATGTTCACCATCTCCAGCGTCTACCATGGACTCAAGCCCACTCTGGGGAAAAAGGTCATGCAGGTCATTGACCACTGTACCATCTATTTTCTCATCGCGGGCACCTATACGGTGATCCTCCTGTCCGCCATCCGGCCCCGGGATCCGGTTCTCGGCTGGGGACTCTTCGGTTTTGAGTGGGCCATGGCTGCCCTGGCGACGACCCTGACGGCTATCGACCTGAAGAAATACCAGGTATTCTCCATGATCTGCTACATCGGCATGGGCTGGGCAATCCTCCCCTTTGCCCGTAAGGCGGTTCAGGCGCTGTCCATTCCCGGGTTCGGCTTTCTGCTCCTGGGCGGCATCGCCTACACGGTCGGCTCTGTTCTCTACGGACTGGGCAAGCGCAAAAAATGGATGCATTCCGTGTTCCACATTTTTGTGATACTTGGCGCGGTGCTTCAGTTTTTCTGCGTGCTGTTTTATGCGGTTTGATGATGCCAAAGCGGAAAGAGGAGAGAATCGTTGGATTCTCTCCTCTTTTTTGTGCTTTTCCCGGGCTTCCGCCGGACAGGAGTTGCCATAACCATATATAACAAATTTTTGTCCAAACTATGAATTTTTTTGTTGACTTTCACGGCGAATGGCGCTACAATAAGTCTGTACAGCAAGGGTGCGCCAACGCCCTTGCTATGCGCCATTTGGAATGTCTCCGGGAAATCCGGGACACCGAAATCTTAAGGAGGGTAATATATGATAAGTTTCTTCGTATGTTTGGCGCTTCTCATTGTCGGATACTTTGTCTATGGCGGATTCGTATCCAAGACCTTCGGTCCTGACGACCGGGAAACTCCTGCAGTCACCATGGAGAATGGCGTTGACTATGTGGTCATGCCGACATGGCGTATCTTCCTGGTTCAGCTCCTGAACATCGCCGGCTTAGGCCCCATCTGGGGTGCTGTGGGCGGCGCTTTGTGGGGTCCCAGCGTGTTCCTGTGGATCACCTTCGGTACCATTTTCGCCGGCGGTGTCCATGACTTCGCCTCCGGCTTCATGTCCATGCGGCATCAGGGCCTGAGCATCCCCGAGCTGACCGGTATGTACATGGGCAACGTCATGAAGCAGGTCATGCGTGTGTTCTCCGTTGTTCTGCTGTTCATGGTCGGCGTTGTGTTCGCCGTGGGCCCTGCCGGCCTGCTGGCGTACCTGTGCGGCGGCAAGGATGGCGGCACCGGCCTGCTGGCCAACAAGTATTTCTGGCTGGCCATCGTGTTTGCCTACTTCTTCATTGCTACCTTCCTGTCCGTGGATAAGATCATCGGCAAGCTGTACCCCATCTTCGGTATCTGCCTGATCGTCATGGCTATCGGCGTCGGTGTCGGCACCATCGCCAGAGGCTATACCATTCCCGAGATCTTCCCCTTGCGCAATATGCATCCTGCCGGAACCTCCGTGTTCCCCGCCATGTTCATTTCCGTGGCCTGCGGCGCTTGCTCCGGCTTCCACTCCACCCAGTCGCCCATCATGGCTCGTTGCTGCAAGAGTGAGAAAATGTCTCACATGGTCTTCTACGGTGCCATGGTCTGCGAAGGTGTCATCGCTCTGGTTTGGGCTGCCGCTTCCTGCGCGCTGTTCCCCATCGAGGGCGGCCTGATGACCGGTCTGAAGGAAGCCATGGCTGTTGGTCAGTCCGGCTGTGTTTACAACATCTGCCTGACCACCATGGGCGGCTTCGGCGCCATCCTGGCTATGCTGGGTGTTATCGCCTGCCCCATCTCCTCCGGTGATACCGCGTTCCGCAGCGCTCGTCTGACCGTTGCCGATGCGCTGCATCTGGATCAGAAGAGCTACAAGAATCGTCTGATTCTGACCATCCCCCTGCTGGCCCTGGGTGTCCTGGTGTCTCAGCTGGATTATACCTCCATCTGGAACTACTTCGCTTCCACCAACCAGATGCTGGCTGCCATCGTTCTGTGGACCGCTGCCATGTATCTGGCTCACGAGGGCAAGAATGCCTACGTGGCTGCTATCCCCGCTGCGTTCATGACCGCTGTCACCGTGTCCTTCGTGTTCGACAGCAAGCTGTACCTGGGCCGTATCCCCTTCCTGCCTCCGATCTCCAGATACCTGGGCGTCGGCATCGCCGTTGTCCTGCTGGTTCTGTTCATCCTGAAGGCTCCCAAGGGTGCCAAGACCCCGAAGGCCGCAAAAACCGAGTAATCATTCCGTTTGAGAAAGGAAAGTTCTTATGTACATCCCGCCAAAAGCTCTGTCCGAAAAAACCCTGCCGCCGGAGGTGCTCCGTCCTGACAGAGTATGCTGCACCCATTACGAGGACTTCGGTCTGGGCGAAAAGGCGCTGTATGTGGGACGGTTCGGCATCAGCCGGATTGGTTACATCCCTCTGACCGCGATTACCAGGGTCTACAAGCGCCTGGGCGTTACCAAGGGCTTCTTTGAAAAGGGCAAGATTTATGGTACGCTGTGCTACCTGGTCGTCTGCTTCGACGGCAAGGAGAAGGCCTACCACTTCACCCATGAGGAGAACCTGGACGTTCTGCTGGAGGCGTTCCGGGAGAACACCACAGTTCCCGTGGGAAAGGTCTGAATCGCGGCATCAGAAAAAGTGAACTTGGCCTCCTGCCACAGGCAGGAGGCCTTTTCCGCTGTCTACGGTACGTAGGTTGCATCTTTTCCTGCTCTGTGTTAAGCTTTGACTCGGAAAGGAGTTGAACCAGTATGGAAACCTACATCACAGGCCCTGCCATTAAGCATCTTCGGGAAGCCAAGGGACTGACTCAGGAGGAGCTGGGGAAGCGGATCGGCGTCGGAAGCAAGGCTGTCTCCAAATGGGAAACCGGTCGAGGGCTGCCGGACATTTCCCTGATTCAGCCTCTGGCGGAGGCGCTGGGGGTCAGCGTAATCGAGCTGATGAACGGAGACAAAATCCAAAACCAGAACGTCAGCGCCAATATGCTTCGCACGAAATTCTACGTCTGCCCCATCTGCGGAAACGTTCTCAGCGCAGCGGGCAGCGCGGTGGTCAGCTGCTGCGGCGTAACCCTTCCTCCTCTGGAGGCGGAGGAGGCGGATGAAGACCATTTTCCCCACAGCGAAACGGTGGAGGACGAGCGCTTCATTACCATCGACCACCCCATGACGAAGTCCCACTATATTTCCTTCCTTGCCTATGCCACCGCCGACCGCTTCCAGCTTATCAAGCTCTACCCCGAAGGGCCGGCTCAGGCGCGTATTCCTATGCGGGGCAGTGGCATCTTGTATCTTTTCTGCAACCGACATGGCTTTATGAAGTGTAAATTGCCGTAATTTGTTGCATTTACCCGGAATTTTTGTGTAAATAGGGCAGAATCCTTTGACAGGATTCTGCCTTTTTTTCTTGAAAGAGAACGCCCGAAAAGGCTATAATTCAGGCAAGCTCAAGAATTGCCCAGCTGGAGATCGGTGATGAGTAAACACAAATGGGCGACGGCGGCATCCGGCAAGCCTTCTACGCTGAGTCGGGGCACCTGCTCCAATCCCAGCAGATAATCTGTACTGGTATGAAATATCTCGGCTAATCTCAGCAGCATTTCGATGGATGGCTGAATGTTTTCATTTTCCCAGTTGGAGACCGTTTGCTTCGTAACGCCCAGGCGATTGGCCAGTTCAACCTGGCTCCATCCCCTTGACGTTCTTTGCTCGTTAATCCGTTTCCCTAACATATTGTTTTTCTCCCCCCAGTGATACATATTAGAATACTATTATCAGCTAATACTTGACAAAATAAAAATACTATAGTATTCTAATGTTGGACTTATGAGTATGTACATTCCAATGGAAAGGCCTATATGACGAAATAACATTACAAACACCAAAATTGTAAAGCATTATTTTGCAGTTTGGCAAGCGACGCATTCTTTTTTGGACTCCAAAAGACTGCATTACCCCGGACGCGAAATGATTTGGTATAGGAGGATGGACTATGGATGCAAGAGAAGATCGGCATGCCTTACGGCGTATTCTGGTGACGCTTTTGGTGCTAACACTGGTGCTGAGCGTTTGCTTCCCGGCCTTCCAGGCCAGAGCGGAGGACACTTCGGACGGTGAGGTATTAACCGAAGCGACGGAGTTTGAGTCTGTTGCCACGGAGGCGGCTGCGACTGTGGAAAGTACTTCGGATACGGAAGCGGAGCCGGATGATATAACAAACCCGGTGGAAACACCCCCAGAAACAGACCCCGGTACATACGATCAGAACCAAAACCCACAGCAGGAGGCTGACCCTCTGCAAACAGGCGACCCAACAGAGCCGACCGAAACGGAAGCGTCTGAGGACACGGTGCCCACGGAAGAAGAGGTATCCTCCGAAATCGACGATGAGGAAACGATGAACGCCGTCGATGCGGCTGAGTTCAGCCTATATGCCATGGGAAATGAACTGGATCCCAATTCCTATAGAGGCACCTCCAAGGTATATTGGGACACCATGAACAACAGTGAGAACGGTTCTTACGGCGGAACCAAGGATGCGCGCATTGCCAGCGTCCGGCTGAACAATACGGACGTTGTCTGGGGAAATTCCAACGCCACAAGCTGGAGCGGCGGCACGGCCTTGAGCACCTACTTCCCCGGCGCCACAGCAAGCGGAAGCACCGATACCATGCGCAACGCATCTTTGGTCATCACGCCGGCAGCGGGCTATTATGTCACAAAAATCGTAATTGCCTGCGTCGATCCCCAAGCCCACAGTCCCTATTCCTGCCATACCTGGGCAGCGGGCAACGCGTTTGTAGCCAACTTCTCCGTAGGCACCAGCGGAGCGGCAGCCGTCACCGTCTCCAGCCTGGATTTCTCTCACCGGAGCCGGTCTGCTAACTACTTCATCCTGATTAAACTGGCACCCGTTCCAACCCCGCTGTACGTGGAATACGATTCCGGCACTGTTGGCGGCATGCTGAGCGGGAATGCCCAATCGGTTTTCGCCCAACGGGACGCATGGACGAGTGGCAGCGGAAGCAATAACTACGGCACCGGCGGCGTCCAATCGGAATATACCCAGTACCAGTACGCCTACGCCGGAGAATCCTCCCAGGCGGCAGGCTGGAAGCACTATGCAAACACCGTTACACCGGATGCAAAGCGGGAGGCAGCGCAGCTCGGGTACTATTTCACGGGCTGGAAGGTGGAATATTACACGCACTGCACCGCCCAAGAGCAAAGCAATCCGGCACCGGGGGAGAATCGCTATGTTTATTCCTTCAGCGGTTCCTACGGCACCGGTTCCGCCGGTGAGGGCACAGAGGTTCCCCTGACCACGAACTGCCGGATCATTGCCCAGTGGGCGCCGGTGACCCTGACCATTGTGAAGGAAACGGAAGGCATCACCGGCAGTCACACCTTCGGCCTGACCCTCTATCGGGAGGGGGAGCAGGTGGGCGAAGAGCACATGCTGACGGTTTCCGGCAGCGCTGCGGCGTCCACTGCGGTTTCGCCGGTCGTTCCCGGAACCTATACAATCCAGGAAACCAGCGGCGGCGGAAATCTGACGGTGGATGGCACAACGCTTTACCACACCCTCAGATACGAACCCCAGCAGCTCACCATCACGACGGACAGCATTTTGCAGGGAACTACCCACTACGAACTGAAGGCCATTAACACCTACACCCAGGCTAAGCCAATGCTCAAATTCACGAAGGTTTGGAAGAATTCGGACGGAACCGCCCTTTCCGGGGATAGCAGCCTTCTGCCGGACACGGTGAGCTTCACCATAACCGGTCGAAACGGTTACAGTGGATCGGTAACACTGCGAAAGGCGGACGGCTGGTCGGCTGTGATGGAAGTCCCGGAGGGCGAGGAAATTGCTGGGCTAACCGTCACAGAGAACAGCATTCCCGGCTTCCGGCAGGTGGAGGAAATCGCAGTTTCGGAGCAGGCCGACGAGGAAAACCAGTTGGTCTATACCGTCTACACGGCAACGAATCAGCTGTGTGTTGCCTCCATTACTGTCCAGAAGACCGTCACCGGCAATATGGGCGACCGGACGAAGCCCTTTTCCTTCCAGGCTACGGTAGACGGGGATCCCTTCGGGGAGCCGTTCACGCTGACCAACGGGGAAAAAACGACGATTGAAAACGTACCCATCGGTTCTGTGGTGGTCATCACGGAGACCGGCAATGCGGGCTACGAATTCAGCGCTGAGGTGACCAACACAGACGCGGAGACTGTCAGCGGCAGCACTGTCACCTTTTCGGTCAGTCCGGAGGGGAACTGCGTAACCATCACAAACCGGAAGGAAGCGCTGATTGACACTGGCGTCCCGGTGGATTTCATACCGCAGCTTCTGCTCCTCATTGTTGGGGCGATTGGCCTGGCTGCGGGAATTGCCGGAAAACGACGGGATTGGCAGGGCTGAGAAGTGGGGAAATACGAAATACCGCAGCAAAACACCCGAGAGCGACCGGGTGAATCCAGACAACCGTCCGACAATCCGGAGCTGGAGAACATTGCTCAGTGGCTGTCCACGGTGAAATTCCGCAGACGAATTCTAGGCGGCGTGGATGCGGTGGATGTCTGGGAGAAGATCGGAGAATTGAATGCCCTGTACCAGAAAGCGCTGGCGGCGGAGCGGGTTCGCTGCAATCTTGTGCTCCGTCAGCTGCGCCGCAGACCCGGAGAAGCCCAACCGGAGGAATCCAATGGCAAACCGTAAGCCTGCTATTCCGGAGATCATTCAGCGCCGCCGTTCCCGGGTGCTGATTGCCCGGGGCTATCGAAGCCTGTTGCTGCGCGTGCTGGTGCTGGCGCTGGCATTGTATCTGCTGCTGACTCAGGTGTTTCTGCTGACCCAGGTCAGCGGTAACGGGATGTTTCCCGCCGTGAAGGACGGAGACCTGGTTTTGGCCTACCGTCTGCAATCCGAATACGCCAAAAAAGACGTGGTTGTCTATCGGGCGGCGGGAAAGAACCGGGTGGGGCGGATCGTCGGCAGGGAAGGGGACGTGATTCTGCTGGACGACAGCGGCGATCTTCTGGTCAACGGCACCAGCCAGGCTGGCGAGATCCTGTATCCCACCTATGCCGGAGACGGCTGCACATACCCCTATGTCGTCCCGGAGAGAGCCTATTTTATCCTGTCGGACTACCGAACCCAGTGTGAGGACAGCCGGGATTTTGGAGCGGTTCCCGCACCCCAAATCACGGGCAAGGTCATTACCATTCTCCGCCGCCGGGGAATATAACCGCATATCTCAGCCGCAAACGCGGACTGGATATAACATTATCTAACAGGAGGAAGTCGCATGAAGAAACTCATTTCACTGGCGCTGGCACTGGTATTGGTGCTCAGCATGGCAGCGGTGGCCTTTGCCGCCGAATGCAAGGAAGCAAGCTTCACCAAGACCTACCAAATCGCAAACGCCGGTACAACCAGCCCCCAAGAGACCTTCACCTTCACATTTACTCCGTGGAAACTGACGGATTCCAACGAGAACCTGAGCTTATCAAACATGCCCCAGATTCCCAGCGTGACAACGACCTTTGCCGAAGGCACGGCAACCAAGGACGGCCTTGTCCAGACGGTTAATGTGGCGCTTTCTGGTGTTGCCTGGCCTGGGGTTGGCGTCTATTACTATAAAGTCGAGGAGACTGCTGGCGATACGGCTGGCGTCCTCTATGACCAGACGACGGCTTATCTGAAAGTGACTGTCGCGTATGACACGGGCACCAATACGTATTACACCGCTTTTGTGACCCTGAATCTTGCCGACGAAAACCAGGACGGGATCACCGACAACAAGACGGGCGGCTTCACAAACTGCTACTCCGCGGGTTCTCTGTCCGTGAAGAAAGAGGTCACGGGCAACCTGGGCGATCAGACCAAGGAATTCAACGTGACCGTGGAATTTACTGCGCCGGAAGGCAAGACCGTCAGAAGCACGATTTCCTATCAGGACGGCACGGAGAGCAAGACCATTGCGCCGAGCGCCTGGGTGGACGGAAAAGCCAGTGCTGAGATCACCCTGAAGCACGACGAAACGGTCACCTTCACCAACATTCCTTACGGCGTCACCTACACCGTTACCGAAGCGGATTACACTACACAAGAAAAGGGCGGTTATGACGCGGCTACTTACAATTATTCGGATACTGATAAAGTCATTAACTCGGACTGCGATCAGGTTACGGTTACCAACCATAAGAGCGTGGGTGTGGACACCGGTGTTACCCTGGATTCCCTGCCCTTTATCCTGATTCTGGCGGTGTGCGCCGGTGCGGCTGTCCTGATGGTCGTCAAGCGCCGCAAGACCGACTATTGATTCCGTTTCCGTGTCAGCCGGACGCAAGCCCGGCTGACACGGAAGCACCAGACAGGAGAGAAAGCCATGTCATTGCACAGATTGGTTCTTCGGACGGCGAACGGGCTGTGGAGCCTTGCCGTATCCCTGCTGCTGTTCGTGGCAATCGCCTATTCCGCCTTCGCCCTATGGGACAACGGGCGGGTCTACGCCGCCGCCGGTAACGTGCAGGCGGATATGCAGAAGATCAAACCGCAAATCCTTCAGACCGAGCGCTCCGGCTCCGGCGGGGATTTTTCAGAGCTTCTCCGGGTGAATCCCGACGTGTGCGGCTGGCTCACCCTGGATGGCACGCAAATCGACTACCCTGTTTTACAGGGAAGCAGTAATGCTTCCTACATCAATACCGATGTTTACGGTAACTTTTCCCTGGCGGGCAGCATTTTCCTGGACAGCCGGAACAGCCGCGGCTTTACAGACCCCTACAATCTGATCTATGGTCACCACATGGCTGACCGGAAAATGTTCGGCGACCTGGACTTCTACAAAGAGGAGGCGTTCTTCCGGGAAAACACCACGGGGACGCTGATAACGCCTGACGGCACCTATCAACTGGAAATTCTGGCCTGCCTTCTGGTTCCGGCTTCCGAAAAGAGGATCTTCGCGCCGGAAGAATGGCAGGATCAAAATAGATCCCGGTTTCTTGCTTTTGTCAAAGAAAGTGCTTTGCAGCTCCGCGGGGAGCTGTTGACCGGGCTGACAGCGTCCGAAGAGCCGTTTCGGCTTCTGGCGCTGTCCACCTGTTCCTACGAATTCACGGACGCGCGCACAATCGTTCTGGCGGTGATGAAGCCGGAAGAATAAGGAGGGCAATGATATGAAAAGAGGATTGCGAACCGCTTTGATGGGACTGCTGGTCACGCTCCTGTGTTTCTCAGTGGCGGCTCCGGCCCGGGCGGGGGAGGTTCCCAGTCTGCCTGTGGATGTGGAGATTCCAATCATCATCTACATGGAGGGCGACACCCTGCCGGTTTCCGATACCGTCAGCGCGACGATCGAAGGGATTACGGCGAACGCTCCCATGCCCCAGGCAAGTACCATTGAGATTGTCTGCAAGGGCTGGCAGACCCATGCCAAGTTTACCATCCCCGTTGACCGACTGGGTGTCTATCAATACAAACTCACCCTTCACGGCGGGCAGTATCCCTTGGCGGAATACGGCGAGGATTCCGTATACTATGTCACGGTGTCTGTCACCAACGACATGGAGGACTATGACGGCTTCAACGTGACCGTTGCCATTCACACAGACCCCGAGGGACAGAGCAAAAAATACTGCGCTGCCACGGACACCAATTGTTACCTGACGCCCATAAAGCTGACGGTGGTCAAAAAGTGGGTAGATCAGAAGTCCACACGCCCCGCTTCCATTCAGGTGGATCTGCTCTGCGACGGCGAAGTGGTGGCGGGGAAAACCCTGACTCTGAACAGCAAAACCGGCTGGCAGGGAAGCTGGGAGGGCCTGGATCCAAGGCATACCTGGACTGTTCAGGAGACGAAGGTACCCGCCGGGTATACTGCCAGCTACCAGCAGGGCTCGTGCGGGAGGATCTGGTATATCACCAACACCGGTTCCCTGCTGCAAACTGGGGCGCTGAACTGGCCGGTTCCGGTGCTGGCAGTGGGCGGCATACTGCTGGCAGGCTTCGGCGTTGCCATGCTGACCCGCAAAAGAAAGGATCCCGATGCGTAACAGAGGGATCGGGCTTGCTCTCGTCTTTTTGGGAGCAGCGCTTCTGACCGGGGCGCTGCTTCTTTTCCTGCACAATGAACGGCAGGACACCCAGGCGGGGGAAGCGGCTCAGTCGGCGCTGTCCGAGGTTCAGGAGGCCATCGGGAAGGAAGCGCCTGCCGCCACGCTCCCTTCCACCGGGGAAACCGAGCCGACCGAAGCGGTCACCGTGCCGCCGGAGCTGACCGTGGTGAACATTGACGGAAACGACTATGTGGGCTACCTTGCCATTCCGGACTTTGCTTTGGAGCTTCCGGTCATGGCGGATTGGAGCATGGAGAAGCTGAGAATCGCCCCCTGCCTGCAATACGGCTCCCCGCTGACAGACGACGCGGTCATCGCGGGGCACAATTACAAGAAGCATTTCCGGGCGCTTCACGACATTCAGGTCGGGCAGAGCGTGACCTTTACGGACATGACAGGGCAGACAATAGGCTACACCGTGGCGGAGGTGAAGATCCTCGACCCAAAGTCCGTGGATGAGGTCGTGGACAGCGGGTATGACCTGGTTCTCTACACCTGCACCCTCGGCGGAAAGTCTCGGGTGACAGTTTTCTGCAACCGCACGGAATGATGGATATATGAAATCGGCCAGCCCGGATGGGGCTGGTCGATTCATTGTATCGTCAGCAGTTTCGGGGCGGCAGGGCGCACACTTCCCCAGTGCTGCAATGGCAGTCAACCAAATCGGGCGGTGTTTGCAATGGCGGTTTCCTTTTTCCCGGATAACAAAAAAGAAAGTAAAGCGCAAGAGAAATCTTTGACATTTTGAGCGATATTTGGTAGGATAAGGAGGAAATCTGCGCCCCGCCGTTGGCGCGTCGTACCCCCGGGGTACGGAAAGGAACCCTATGTCCAATGTCATCGAAATTACGGACTTCTCCGCGCCGGAGCTGGATGTTTATGCCCGGCTGACGGAGGCTCAGCTGTTGAACCGGTTTGAGCCGGCAAAGGGACTGTTCATCGCGGAGAGCCCCAAGGTCATCCACCGTGCCCTGGACGGGGGCTGCGAACCGGTATCCCTGCTGATGGAGCGCAAGGACATCGAAGGCGCCGCCCGGGAGGTGATCGCCCGGTGCCCCGGCATTCCGGTGTACACCGCCGACGAGGAGCTGCTGTGCAATCTTACAGGGTATCATCTGACCCGAGGGGTGCTGTGCGCCATGCGCCGCCCGAAACGTCCGACCCTGGGGGAAATCTGCGCCGGAGCCAGCCGGGTGGCGGTGCTGGAAAACGTCCAGAATCCCACCAATGTCGGCGCGATTTTTCGCTCCGCTGCGGCGCTGGGCATGGACGCAGTGCTGCTCACCCCGGGCTGCAGCGACCCGCTGTACCGCCGCAGCGCCCGGGTCAGTATGGGCACCGTATTCCAGATTCCCTGGACGTATACGGACAGCTGGCCGGAGGCGGGCATGGCTCAGCTGGGACACCTGGGCTTCAGAACCGCCGCCATGGCCTTAAGCGACGATTCCGTGTCCATCGACGATCCCCGCCTGATGGCGGAGGAGCGACTGGCGGTGGTTCTGGGCAGCGAGGGCGACGGTCTGACCCCCGCCACCATTGCCCGGTGCGACTACACCGTCAAAATTCCCATGTACCACGGCGTGGATTCTCTGAACGTCGCAGCGGCCAGCGCCGTGGCTTTCTGGCAGCTGCGGAAAGGATGATCCATATGGAATTGGTAAACGGACGCCCGGCGGACTGCGCCGGACGGCTCCCAAAGGAAACCCGCTGCTATGATCTGCTGGACAGCCTGGGGATTTCCTATCAGCGAATCGACCACGAGGCCGCCATGACCATGGAAGCCTGTGCGGAGATCGACCGGGTGCTGGACGCGGTGATCTGCAAGAATCTGCTGCTGTGCAACCGGCAGTGTACGTCCTTTTATCTGCTGATGCTGCCGGGGGAGAAGCCCTTCAAAACCAGTGTACTGTCCAAGGAGATTGGTTCCTCCCGCCTGAGCTTTGCCGCGCCGGAATACATGGAGCGGTTTCTGGACATCACCCCCGGCTCTCTCAGCGTGCTTGGGCTGATGAACGATACGGAAAACCGGGTGCAGCTTCTCATTGACGAGGACGTTCTGAAGGGAGCGTATATCGGCTGCCACCCCTGCATCAACACCTCCAGTCTGAGGCTGAAAACCCGGGATCTGCTGGAGGGGATCCTCCCTGCCGTGCACCACACGCCCCGGATGGTCACGCTGCCGGTGGAACCGTGAGCATACCCTATCGCCTGATCCGCAGCGCCCGCAAGACCCTCGCGGTGCAGATTTTGCCGGAGGGGGAGGTGGTGGTGCGCGCGCCCCGGCGGATGCCGGCGGCTGCCATTGACCGGTTCGTGGAGGAGAAGCGGGGCTGGATTGAAAAGCACCTGGCGAATCGCCCCCTGGCGCAGCCCACATTTTCGGAAGCGGAACTTCGGCGGCTTGCCCGGCGGGCACAGGAGGAGATTCCGGCGGCTGTGGCTCGGTTCGCGCCGCTGGTGGGCGTTACTTACGGCAGAATCACCATCCGCGCCCAGCGCACCCGCTGGGGCAGCTGCAGCAGCGCGGGCAATCTGAACTTCAACTGCCTGCTCATGCTGGCGCCGGCGCGCGTGCGGGAGTATGTGGTAGTGCATGAGCTGTGTCACCGGAAGGAAATGAACCATTCTCCCCAATTTTGGGCGGAGGTGGCGCGGGTTCTGCCGGATTATGACACAAGCAGACAGTGGCTTCGGGAAAACGGCGAGGCACTGATCGGGCGGCTGCCAAAATGACAAAAAGCCGGCGCGGAGAAAATGACCTCCGCGCCTGTTTATTGCGCCCACTCGGGCAGAACTTCAAATATTCGCTCCCTGCCCTTCCAAGGAAAGCGCAAACAGCAGGAAAACAGCAGGGGGGCGGCCGCTTCATCCCGGGAGCCGTACTTGTGGTCGCCCACCAGGGGATACCCCCGGGAAGCAAACTGCACCCGAATCTGGTGGCTCCGACCGGTGTGCAGCCGGATCCGCACCAGGCTTCGTTCCCCGGCGGACAGGCGGGTGAATTCCAGCCGGGCTTTTTTAACGCCGACTCGCTCCCGCTTCACCACGAACACCTTGTTTTTCCGGCTGTCTTTAAAAAGCAAATCCTCCCAGTCCCCCGACTCCGGGGGCGTACCGTGAACCACGGCGACGTATTCCTTGACCATCTGCCCATCCTGGATCACTTTGGACAGCGCGGCGGCAGCCTGCTTCGTTCTGGCATAGACCATCACGCCGCCTACGTTCTTGTCCAGACGGTGCACTGGGTAGATTTCGCCGCCCAGCTGCTGTTTCAGTTCCGCCGGGACTTCCCCCTCAGAATCCAGCCCCACGGGCTTGACACAGACGGCAATGCCGTCATCCGAGTATAGCTGCTGCATAGCTTGATCCCCTCTTTTCCGCCAT
Source organism: Bacillota bacterium (assembly GCA_029100605.1). Classification (GTDB taxonomy): domain Bacteria; phylum Bacillota; class Clostridia; order Oscillospirales; family Oscillospiraceae; genus Faecousia. Next base: position 15,957 of record JAQXPK010000122.1, read on the forward strand.
CATACCACACTTAAGCCAATTTGAAAAGCATATCGGTTGATTTTCTGAACAAAGTATGTATAATAGGGGGAAGAATGGAGGAAGAACGATGACGACAAAGGATTATCAGAGAAAATCGCCCCTGATGATTTTCCTGAGCTATTTCAAAAACCACAAGGCGCTGTTTGCCGTGGACGTGGCTTGCGCCACGGGAATCGCGGCAGTGGATCTGCTGTTTCCCCTGGTGACCCGCAGCGCACTGTATGATATGCTGCCCAATCAGATGTACCGCACCTTTTTCACCGTCATGGCGATTGTGGCGGTTTGCTATGTACTGCGGTCGTTTCTGAATTACATCGTCACCTATTATGGGCATACCTTCGGCATCCGGGTGGAGGCGGACATCCGCCGGGATCTGTTTCGGCATATGCAGGAACTGAGCGTGGACTTTTACGACCGCAACCGCACCGGCAAGCTGATGGCGCGGCTGACCTCTGATCTGTTCGAGCTGACGGAGCTGGCTCACCATGGCCCGGAGGATCTTCTGACCTCCTTTTTGACCATCTTGGGCGCGCTGGTGGTCATGGCGACCATCCGCTGGCAGCTGGCGGTGATTGTGGCGCTGACCATTCCGGTGTTCCTGGTGGTGGTGATGACCATGCGGGGTCGGATGGGACGAGCCTCCGCCGCGGCAAAGGAAAAGGTGGGGCACATCAATCAGGAGATTGAAAGCAGCCTTTCCGGCGTCCGCACTGCCAAGGCTTTCGCCAATGAGGACGTGGAGACCGCCCGGTTTGATGCCGCCAACGCGGTGTTCAAGACCTCCAAGCGGGAGTTTCACAAGGCCATGGGCCTGTTTGGCAGCAGCGTGGAGTTTTTCCTGTGCAGCCTGAACGTTATCATCATCGGCTTTGGCGGCTACTATGTCATGGAGAGCCGGATGGACTACCGGGATTTGCTGACCTTCAGTCTGTACATTACCTCTTTCGTCAGCCCTATGCGCAAGCTCTCCAGCTTCTCCGAGCTGTTCGCCAACGGTTTCGCGGGGCTGAACCGGTTCGTGGAGATCATGCGCACGGAGCCGACGGTAAAGGACAAGCCCGACGCGAAGGAACTGAAAAACGTCCGGGGGGAGATCAAGGTGGATCACGTCTCTTTTGCCTATGACGGCGATCTGGCGGTGCTCCACGATGTGAGCCTGACCGTGGCTCCCGGGGAAACCCTGGCAATCGTTGGCCCCTCCGGCGGCGGCAAATCCACCCTATGCCAGCTGATTCCCCGGTTTTACGATGTGACCTCCGGCTCCATCTCCATTGACGGGCTGGACATCCGGGACGTGACTCAGCGCAGCATTCATGAAAACATCGGCATTGTCCAGCAGGACGTGTTCCTCTTCGCCGACACGGTGTTCGAGAACATCCGCTACGGCAAGCCCGACGCCACCATGGAGGAGGTCATCGAGGCCGCGAAAAAAGCGGAAATCTACGACGACATTCAGGCCATGCCCGAGGGCTTCAACACCTATGTGGGTGAGCGGGGCACTCTGCTCTCCGGCGGGCAGAAGCAGCGCATTGCCATCGCCCGGATCTTCCTGAAGAATCCGCCCATCCTGATTCTGGACGAGGCCACCTCCGCCCTGGACTCCGTGACCGAGGCGAAAATCCAGCGCGCCTTCGACAATCTGGCGGTAGGCCGTACCACGCTGATCATCGCCCACCGCTTAAGCACCATCCGCAACGCCAACCGGATCGTGTCCATTTCCGACGGCGTCATCACCGAATGCGGCACCCACGAAGAGCTGCTGAAAAAAGGCGGCATCTACGCGGAGCTGTACAAAACGCAAAACGCCCTGGCGCTGGAAGCGCTGCAATAAAGGCCATCGTTCGCCGCCCATTGACTTTGGGCGGCGATTTTTGTGTCGTTTGTCCGATCGGCGCGTGTTTTGCGTCTTATAGAGCAGAAAGGCCTTTCAGAACACAAGGAGGGACACCATGGAGGATGAACAGATTCTGGATTTGTATTTTGCCAGGGATGAGCAGGCGGTGGCGGAAACCGACCGGAAGTACGGCCGCTACTGCTTTTCCCTCGCCAATTCCATTCTCCGCAACGATCAGGACGCAGAGGAAACCGTGAGCGATACATATCTGAAAGCGTGGAACGCCATTCCGCCCAAACGACCGGGTATCTTCCGGCTGTTCCTCGCCAAAATCACCCGAAACCTGGCCTTTTCCCGGTGGCGGCAGTATTCCGCCGAGAAACGGGGCGGCGGGGAAATGGCACTGGTGCTGGAAGAACTGGGCGACTGTGTTGCCGCGCCGGGAGGCGTGGAGGAGGGGCTGAACGCAAAGGAGCTGGCAAGAGCCATCCGGGCGTTTCTGAACACCCTGCCGGAGCGGGAGCAGGACATCTTCCTGCGGCGGTACTTCTTCGTGGAGGAGAGCAGTGAGATCGCCAAACGCTACGGCATGAAGCCCGCAACGGTGCTGCGCACATTGTCCCGCACCAGGGAAAAGCTGAAAAAATATCTGACACAGGAGGGCTATGCGGTATGAAAGCGGAAGAACTGTTTCTCGCCATCGGCGAGGTGGAAGCCAGCCGTCTGGCGCGGAGCGAACTGACGGTGCGCAAACCCTCCGGGCAAAGGGATCAGGAGGAACCCAATATGAAGAAAAAGAATGTTTCCCGGCTTCTGCGGAATCTGCTGGTGGCGGCGCTGATTGTGAGTATGCTGGCGGTGACGGCCTACGCGGTGGCAGGGTATGTGATTTTCGACAGCCCCCAGGAAATGCTGAGCAGTCTGTTCGGGGATCAGACGGGGTATGACCACAGCCAGGGCAGCGTGACACCATTCCCGGATGGCATTAATACGATCATCGAGCCGACCTTCGACCGGGTTCCGGCGGATGAAACCGTGATGCAGGAGGAGATTGCACCCCATGTTAACCCGGTGGGACAGACCATTCATTACGAAGATTTTACCCTGACGGTGGATTCTTTTTTGTATGATAATACCACCAGGTGCGGCTTTGTTACCTATCTGCTGGAAAATCCCAACGGCGTTTCCGGGTACACGCTGCAATCCGACGGGGAATTCTATTTTGACAGCGGAGAGCCATATGACATCAACCAATATGGCTATCCCTATATCATTCAGGAAAAGACCACAGACACCTGCCTAGCCGCTACCTACTACTTCCGATATGACAAGCCCCATGCGGATAATCTTCTGCGGATTTCCTTCCCCGGTGGAAGAGAACCACTGTCAGACGAGGAAATCAACAGCATTATGAAAGAGCTGGATGCCCAGGTTCGTCAGGAGTTCACACCGGAGGAAGCAAAGGCGAAAGTGAAGAATTTTTTGGGCGAAGCCCAGTATGCCGAATCCACGGGCGCCCCTCCCGAAGGCTATACCCGGGGGCAGTGGGAAGAGGAATGCGCGTATTCCATCATCGCAAGCCAGCGGTACCATGCGCAGTATGACGATGTGGGGGAAGCCATCACCATTCCGTTGGAGGGAGAACCACTGAGCCATGTCACCGCCGGTAAGCAAAGCGTGATTGTGACACCCATTTCCATTCAGATTGATGTCACCGATTTGGATTTCCTCCATACAGACAGGGAAGGAAATCCCTATATTTCCGCGGATAACGTGGATTCCGTTGCCATCCGCTATCAGGATGGCAGTGAATACCTGATTCACGGTGATTATGTGGAAAACCAGGTTTTTGGCATTATCAGCAGTGCTTCGGAGGGGAAATCGGACACGGATCATCTGCTGACCTTTATGTTCAACCGCATAATCGATGTGGAAAAGGTGGCGGCAGTTATCATCAATGGCGTGGAGCTGCCTGTAGAATGACAAAATCCCCCTCCCGGCGTGCCGGGAGGGGGATTGCTGACCATTTGCTTATTCGTGGCCATTTCCGTGCAGATCGAGGGTGCCGTGTTTCTCGGCTTCGTGTTCGTGGGACGGATCGGTGCAGCCGGGCTCCGTGCAGGCACCGGAGGCGCTCTGGGCGGACTTGCGGATGAGCACGTCGCCGCTCATGGCGCTGACGCTGATGCGGCAGCGGCCGTCGCCGCAGATGTGGCTGCCGTTTTTGCTGGTGGTGGGGAAGTCGGAGGAGAATTTGCTGCTCATGGCGTCCATATCCACGGTAAACCCAGCGTCCTCGGGCAGGGTGATGTCCAGATCGCCGGACATGGAATCCATGCTCATCCGGCTGGGCACATTGCTCAGCACGCCCCGGAAGCTGGCGGAGGCGGCGTCGCAGTCCAGCTCATTCAGACTGCCGGTGAAGTCCACGTCTCCGGAGGCGGTGTCAATGCTGAGGCTGTCAATGTCACAGTTTTCAAACTGGCATTTCCCGCTGGCGGTGTCCAGCTCCACCTCCCGAAGGGTCAGACCCCGGGCGTACAGCCGGGCGGAGGCGGCGTCGATTTCCAGAGAATCCCCCTGCCAGTCCCGGGGAACGGTGATGACCAGGTCTTTCTTGATGCTTTCATTCAGATGCATACCAAAGCTTACGGTTTCCCGGCAGAACTGGA
>JAQXPK010000123.1 GCA_029100605.1 Bacillota bacterium
CGGGCGGGCATGGGGGTCTACAGCAACAACCGCCCCGCCAAAATCTGGCCCCAGCTGGCCTCCGCCTCGCCTTTGAAGCCGGAAATCGTCAGCAAGGGCATTGACTTTCTTATCGTCCGGGAGCTGATCGGCGGCATTTACTTTGGCAGTCACGACACCGTCACCGAAAATGGGGAAAAGGTCGCCATTGACGAGCTGCGCTACTCAGAAAGCGAGATCCGCCGCATCGGGCGCATCGGCTTTGAAACGGCCCGGAAGCGCCGTAAGCAGCTTTGCAGCGTGGAAAAAAGCAACGTGCTGGATTCCTCCCGGCTGTGGAAGAAGGTTATCCACGAGCTGGCGGAGGAATACCCGGACGTAACCCTCACCGATATGCTGGTGGACAACTGTGCCATGCAGATTGTTCGCGATCCCAGCCAGTTTGACGTGATCGTGACGGAGAATATGTTCGGGGACATCCTCTCCGACGAGGCCTCCATGATCACCGGCTCCATCGGCATGATTCCCTCCTCCTCCCTGGGGCAGACCGCCTGCGGCCTGTACGAGCCGATTCACGGCTCCGCCCCGGACATTGCGGGGAAGGATCTGGCAAACCCCATCGGCACTATCCTCTCCGCCGCCATGATGCTGCGCTACTCCTTTGACCTGCCGAAAGAGGCGGATGCCATCGAAGGGGCTGTTTCCAGAGCATTGGACGAGGGCTGGCGCACGGCGGATATTTATGGCGGCGGCAGCTGCCGGAAGGTGGGCTGCGCCGAAATGGGAGATCGGATTCTCGAACATCTGTCGGGCAGATAAACTGAACCGGAACCGGATATAATGCGGGTGCCGCGCATCGCCGCCGCACCCGCGTTTTTCTTGCCTAACCGAGGTTGACATTTCGGGGAAAACTGGGTAAAATAAAGAAAACTGTGACCATAAAGGGAGGGATCATCTTGGACGCTGGCAGTAATGGCAATATACCCGGCCGAAGTAGATTACGGCTTGCCGTCCGGGTGAGCCTGTAGTACCGTTCGACCTGCGTAGATTGCTCTTATTTTTCACATAAATAGGAGGAATATCATGGCAGAGCGTTTTGAAATCGTAGAAAAAGCCCTCCTGAAGCTGCTGGAGGACAAAAAGTACGCCACGCTCCGGGACATCCTTGTGACCATGAATCCCATGGATGTCGCCGGACTTTTTGACGGGCTGGATGAAAAGCAGATTCCCCTCATGTTCCGGCTGCTGCCGAAGGAGCAGGCGGCGGAGACCTTCGTGGAGATGGAGCCGGACGCCAAGGAGATCCTGATCCGGGGCTTCTCCGACAATGAGCTGAAGGAAGTGCTGGACGAGCTGTATGTGGACGACGCGGCGGACATCGTGGAAGAGATGCCCGCCAACGTGGTGCAGCGGATCTTGAAGCACGCCGATCCGGAAATGCGCAGCTCCATCAACCAGATTCTGCGCTATCCCGAGGACTCCGCCGGTTCTATGATGACCACGGAGTACGTTTCCCTGCGCCCCCACATGACCGTGGAGGAGGCCATCCTGCGGATCCGCCGCCAGGGGGTGGACAAGGAGACCATTTACACCTGCTACGTCATGGAAAAGGACAGAACCCTCATCGGCCTGGTCACGGTGAAGGATCTGCTGCTGGCAGAGGATGACAACACCAAGATCGAGGACATCATGGAGACCAACGTGATCTCCGTCACCACCCAGACCGATCAGGAGGAAGTGGCGGCCATGCTGTCCAAGTACAACTTCATCGCCCTGCCCGTGGTGGATGGGGAAAACCGGATGGTGGGCATCGTCACCTTCGACGACGCCATGGACGTTATGCAGGACGCGGCCACCGAGGACATGGAAATCATGGCCGCTATGACCCCTTCGGAAAAAACCTACCTGAAGAGCACGCCCTTTGATCTGTTCAAGCACCGGATTCCCTGGCTGATGCTGCTGATGGTGTCTGCCACCTTTACGGGGATGATCATTACCTCCTTTGAGGACGCGCTGAGCCTGCTGCCGGTGCTCACCGCGTTCATTCCCATGCTGATGGATACCGGCGGTAACTGCGGTTCCCAGTCCTCCGTGACGGTGATCCGCGCCCTGAGCCTGGATGAGCTGCACTTCAGCGACCTGCTGCGGGTGATGTGGAAGGAAGTCCGCACCGCCGTGCTCTGCGGCGCGGCGCTGGCCTGCGTATGTTTTTTGAAGATTCTGCTGGTTGACCGGCTGCTCATGGGCAACGACAGCATCAGTCTGCTGGTCAACGGCGTGGTGTGCCTGACGCTGTGCGTCACGGTGATTATGGCGAAATTCGTGGGCTGCTCCCTGCCCATGCTGGCAAAGCGCCTGGGTTTTGACCCGGCGGTGATGGCAAGCCCTTTCATCACCACCATCGTGGACGCCCTGAGCCTGCTGGTTTATTTCCTGTTCGCCAAAACCCTGCTGGGTGTTTGAACAATGTCAGAAAAGCTCCGTAGGGTCTACAGCCCTACGGAGTTTTTTGTAAAAAACGGCACCGGCTGACGGACAGCCGGTGCCATTTGGAGCAGGATACGGGAGTCGAACCCGCCTTCACAGCTTGGGAAGCTGTTGTACTACCGATGTACGAATCCTGCGTACGGGAGCATTATAGCAGAGCCGCAGGGAAAATGCAACCTTTTTTTGTCGAAGGGGCGAAAGAAAAAGACGCCCGCTTTCTCTTGAAAACGGGCGTCCGTGTGGTTGGACAACACCTAAGATGCACGTTATTTTAAGTTACTTTTTGCGGTGTTGATGGAAGCAATTAAAATTCTCTTATGTGCATATCGGCTTAACTCAGCAAAGCGGCAAGTTGCAGTTTATCTGGCACCCGTTTCGTAGGGCTTATGTCATGACCCCGCCGACGACGTTGGATTCTACGCAATGTAAATTTGGGTGAATACCGGCAATTCCGGAGAAATCCGGGCAAAAGCAGCTCGATAC
>JAQXPK010000124.1 GCA_029100605.1 Bacillota bacterium
GCTTTAAAAGCTTTCCGAGAATGAATTGTGCCAGAAAAGGCAGATGACGCCGCTGGGCTTTCCGCCCAGCAAGGAAGATAACGCATTCTGGCGCAATTCAGGCCGGAAAGAATGAAAGTTTTTAATCAAGAGTTAGTATCAGCGGCCACTGGCCGCCACGCATTAAAAAACCCGCCCCGAGTATTCCCAGGACGGTGCTACTAGAGCCATATTTATTTGACCAGGAATTTTCCGGCATCCTCGCAGAAGCGCTCAAATTCTTCCTCGCAGCAGTCCACGACCACCCGAAGAGGGCGGCGAAGATCGAGGCAGAACATTTCCATGAAGCTCTTCCCGTTGACCTGATTGCTGCCGTCACCAATCCCCACTGCAAAGGGTCGGGCGGTCGCCAGCGACACAAATTCCTGCACATCCAAAACCGATTGAAGCCGAACCTCAAATTCCCGCACAAAAGTACCTCCCCGCAACTGTACAAAACGCATCTGATCGTGTATAATTGGGGAGAACAATCCGGCAGCGGCTCTGACTTCCCCGTATCTTCGGTGGATGAGCACTATTATAGCAGTTTCTTGGGAAAAAGCAACTGTCGGTTTGGACGATTAACACAAATTATTACTCAGTTAATTGGTGGATTTGACAAATGCGATTTGCTTTTTATACCCTCGGCTGTAAGACAAACCAATACGAGACCCAGGCCATGGAGCGGCTGCTCACGGATCAGGGGCATGAAATCGGGCATTTTGACGAAAAATGCGACGGCTACATCATCAACACCTGCTCCGTTACGGCGGTGGCGGACAAGAAGAACCGGGCGGTGATCCGCCGGTGCCGCCGCCTGAACCCCGACGCCGTCATCGGCGTGTGCGGCTGCTATTCCCAGCACGCCCCGGAGGATGTCCGGGCGCTGGGGGTGGATGTCATCGGTGGCAGCGGCGGGCGGCAGGCGTTTCTGGAGCAGATGCTCGCCGCCGTCCGTGCCGGTACGCCCTCGGAGCAGGTGGACAACGCCCTGAGCCGCCGGGAATTCGAGGTGCTGCCCGCCGGCGGACTGGAGGAGCGCACCCGAGCCATGCTGAAGGTGCAGGACGGCTGCGTCAATTTCTGCTCCTACTGCATCATTCCCTTCACCCGGGGGCCTGTCCGCTCCGCGCCCCTTTCTTTGGCTGTGGCGCAGGCGGAGGAGCTTGCCCGGCGGGGCTACCGGGAGATCGTGGTCACCGGTATCGAAATCGCCAGTTGGGGCGTGGATTTGCCGGGAAAGCCGGAGGTCACGTCCCTCATTGAGGCAATCTGCCGTGCCGTTCCCGCTCTTCGGGTGCGACTGGGCAGTCTGGAACCCAGAATCGTTACGGAGGACTTCTGCCGAAGGCTCTGCGTGCTTCCCAACCTCTGCCCCCAGTTCCACCTGTCGATGCAGTCCGGCAGCGATGCGGTGCTCCAGCGGATGCGCCGGAAGTACGATACCGCCCGGTACTATGAGAGTGTCTGCCTGCTGAGAACATGGTTTCCTGACTGTGCCGTCACCACGGACATGATCGTGGCTTTCCCCGGGGAGACAGAGGCAGAATTCGCCGAGAGTCTGGCCTTCATCCGCAAGTGCGGCTTCGCGGATATGCACATCTTCCCCTATTCCCGCCGCCCGGGCACCCCGGCGGACAAGATGCCGGGACAGCACGGCAACGCCGCGAAGGAAGCCCGGAGCCGAGCCGCCATTTCGGTGGCAGCGGAAATGAACCGCGCCTTCCGGGAAGCCCTCGTCGGCTCGGTGCAGAGCGTGCTGTTCGAGGACGTGGAAAACGGGTACTATACTGGCCACGCCCCCAACTATATGAAAATCTACGCCCCGGAGGAGAACCTGCACAATCAGCTCCGGGACGTGAAAATCACGGGCTTGTACCAGGACGGCCTGATGGGGGAAATCCTAGACGAACGCCTTGCAAACCGCCCGATTCCGTGATAGAATAGGCGGGAAAATGGAAATTTGCGGTTCCCTTCGTTCAGCATTTGGCATTTCAGAACCACCAGGAGGCTTCTATGAAAACCCTGCTTCACATCTGCTGCGCGCCCTGTGCCAACCGACCCATCGATATTTTGCGAACTGACGGGTTTGAAGTCACGGGCTTTTGGTATAATCCCAATATCCACCCGGTCACGGAGTACCGCGCCCGGCGCAACTGTCTGCAATCCTACGCCCAGGAGATCGAGCTGCCCCTGATCGTCCGCAATGACTACGGTCTGCGGCCCTTCGTCCGGGCGGTGGTCGACGACATCCCGGGGCGGTGCGTCAAATGCTACGAAATGCGCCTGTACGAAACCGCCCGTCAGGCCGCCGAAGGAGGCTTCGACAGCTTTACATCGTCGCTGTTCATCAGCCCATACCAGAAGCACGAGCTGATGCGGGAGGTCGCCGAACGGGCGGCGGCAGAGTACGGCGTGCAGTTTCTCTACCGGGATTTCCGCCCCTATTTTAAGGAGGGGCAGGAATTCGCCCGGGAGCACGGCTTCTACATGCAGAAATACTGCGGCTGCATCTTCTCCGAGGAGGAGCGGTATCTCAAGGCCAAGAAAATTCTGCCTTAATTTGGAGGAACTATGAATCAATACGAGTTTTCCGTTCCCTGTCTGTTTGGGCTGGAGGGGATCGCCGGAGACGAGCTGCGGCGGCTGGACATCCCCAACGTCCGGGTAGAAAACGGTCGGGTGCTGTTTTCCGGGGGAATGCGGGAGCTGGCGAAGGCCAATGTGTGTCTGCGCACGGGAGAGCGGGTGCTGCTCATTCTGGCGGACTTCCCGGCGAAAACCTTTGAAGAGCTGTTTCAGGGGGTCTACCGGACGAATTTGGAGGATTTCATCCCCAGAGACGGCAGCTTTCCCGTGAAGGGGCACTGCTTAAACAGTCAGCTCATGAGCGTTCCGGACTGCCAGGCCATTGTGAAAAAGGCCGTCTCCAAGCGTCTGGGGGAAACCTATGGCGTCAGCTGGCTCCCGGAAACCGGGGCAAAGTACCAGCTGCAATTTTCCATCATGAACGACCGGGTACAGCTGTACCTGGACACCACCGGCCCCGGCCTGCACAAGCGGGGCTACCGCGCCATGGGCAACGACGCGCCGCTGCGGGAGACCCTGGCTGCCGCCATGGTGCAGCTGACCCATTACCGGGGGCGGGAATTTCTGTGGGATCCCTTCTGCGGCTCCGGCACCATTCCCATTGAGGCGGCGCTGATTGCCCGGAACATCGCCCCCGGCGCCCGCCGCCGGTTCGCGGCGGAGGCCTTCGCCTGGTCGGACGGGCAGATCTGGCAGGACGTGCGCACGGAGGCCAAGGATCGGGAATTTCACGGCAGCTACCAGATCCTCGGCTCCGACAACGACCCCAAATGCGTGTCACTGTCCATGGCAAACGCCCGGAAGGCAGGGGTGGGCGACGTAATCCGCTTTGCGGACGGAGACGCCACCAAAATGGATCTTCCCGCCCAGTCCGGCATCCTCATCTGCAACCCGCCCTACGGTCAGCGGATGCTGGAGCAGCAGAGCGCCCAGCGGCTCTACGGGGCTCTGGGGCGGCACCTCAAATATGCCGACGGCTGGAAGAAGTTCATCATCACTTCAGAGCCGGAATTCGAGCACTATTTCGGCTGCCGCGCCACGAAAAAGCGCAAGCTCTACAACGGCATGATCAAGTGCGAATATTATATGTATACCGACAATTCCCGCAAGAAACCGCCTGTAAAAAAGGGCTGAGTGGGAGAGAGAATCCGAGATAAATTGCAGCTTGGCGCGCAGTGCCCAAGGCTTCCCCTCTGGGGTGGTGCTCCGCGCAGCGAATCAGAAATATTATGATTGCCGGGGGCAATCATACCATAATGTCCGCTGGCAAAAATCTTCGATTTTTGTCTGATGAGGGGCGGTACTGCCAAAAAATTTCCGGGCACTTTGGTGAATTCGTACTGCGGCAGTCCCTCATCCGTCTCGCCTGACGGCGAGCCACCTTCCCCGAAGGGGAAGGCTTTTGTCCGCCAAATTGCAGTTTGGCGACGCAGCCGCCTTGCCTCTCCCTTTGGGAGAGGTGGCAAAAATCTTTGATTTTTGACGGAGAGGGTACGCTGTACCGATATACCCTCTCAGTCACCTGCGGTGACAGCTCTCCCAAAGGGAGAGCCAAGACAGCGTGTCAAAAAAGTCCCATAACAGCGATGTCATTGCGAACCAGCCCGCAGGCTGGTGTGGCAATCCGTTCTCCAAGTGTAC
>JAQXPK010000125.1 GCA_029100605.1 Bacillota bacterium
CCATTATACCACAGCTTTTTTAGGAAGTCCTTTCGGGAAGGTTAAGATTTCCTTATTTTTCTATGTGCTTATCGTTTTTACCCAACTGACCGGCAAATTGGAATTTGTGCACCTAACGTGATCGGCCTACGGCCGATGCAATGCTGCGCATTGCGGGGAACGGATTGCCACGCCAGTGTGCGCACTGGCTCGCAATGACATACCGCTGTAATGCTCCACTACGTAAGGATAGAGGGAAAACAGAAAGCGATGTCATTGCGAACCAGCCATCAGGCTGGTGTGGCAATCCGTTTTCTCCGGCATTCGTAGAATGCCATCGTAATCGTGAACGATTCCGGCTTTTTACGGGCGGAAGCCCTCGAAGATGGGCAGCCAGCCCTCCCGGACGGCGGTGTCGTAGTCCTCCTTGCTCCGCAGCGTCCAGCTGACGCCCTGCACCTTCCACAGCTGCCGGCAGATGCGGTTGCTGATGGTATCGTTTCGGGTGGCGAACTGATAGGCGATGAAATCCGGCTGGGCGTAGAAGTTCAGCAGATTGTGGGTCAGCAGAAATTTGAGAACGCCGGGAAGATCGGTGCGATCCTTGAAGAAATTCTCGGACAACTGCCCCCGGATGATGTCCGGGCGGTTCTTACGCAGCCAGGCGACGCACCGGGGGTCAAAGGACTCGATGCAAAAAACGCCCTTGTAGCCCTCCAGCATCTTGCAGGCGGTCTCCGCCAGCAGCGCCTGGTTGCCGTCCACAGGCTTCAGTTCGATGATCAGCGGCACCTTGCCGCCGACTAAGCTCAGCACGTCCATAAACTCTGGAATGGTATCCTCCGTGCCCTCCAGATGGTAGTTTTTCAGATCGTCGGTGGTCAGATCCTCCATGCGCCCGGCCTGACCGGTGGTACGGTTGAGCAGGGAATCGTGCATCACCGCCAGGTTCCCGTCCTTCAGCAGGTGCAGATCCAGTTCCATGCCGTAGCCGTTTTCCACAGCCCGCCGGAAGGCGGTGAGTGAGTTTTCCGCCACACCGTCTCCATGCAGTCCCCGGTGGGCATAGCTCCAGGAAAGCAGATCCTTCATCCCGGGGTGGTTGCTCCGCCCCCGAACCGCCAGCACCCACAATAGCGCCAGCAGCAGTAAAAGCACAAGCAGTGTCATCTCTCTATCCTCCTGGTTAATCGTCTACGTCAAAGGCTTCCAGTCCCTTTTTCGCTTCCACCTTGTTATCGCCGTGCTTCACGAAGCCCATGGTCACGAAGGAGGCGAATACAAAAATGGCGGCGTAGGGGAACAAGGTCTTATAGTCCACATGCTCCAGCAGCCAGCCTGCCACGATGGGGGTCATGATCTGGGCGGACATGGAGAAGGTATAGTACAATCCGGTAAATTTGCCCACCTCGCTGCCCTTGCACATTTCCACAACCATGGGCAGGCTGTTCACATTGATGGCGGCCCAGGCCATGCCCACCAGAATGAACAGAACGTACAATAGAGGGCTGAAGGAATCGGACAGCATGGTATACACGAAAGCAGCGAAGAAGCTGCCTGCCAGCAGCAGCGTGCCAAAGCGGATGGTCTTGCGGCGGCCGACCTTGCTCGCCACATTGCCCACCGGGATGTAGCTGAGGATGGCGCCGGCGGTGGCGATGGTCAGGCAGGTGTTGGCCTGACCCAGGGTCATGTGCCAGGTACGGCTGGCATAGACGGAGAACCAGGTGGTGACGCCGTTGTAGCCAATGAACCACAGGGCGATGGAAGCAAGCAAAAAGCCCAGGCTCCGCTTGACCGCGGGAGGCAGGGTCTCGCCGTTTTCCGTGACGGTGGTGAGATTGTCCTCCGGGTGGGCGTCCTCATAGCGCTTCTGCTCCTCCACCAGCTTCGGCTCGTTGACGCAGAACATCACGATGGCCAGCGCCAGCAGCATGATTCCGCCCACAATGGCAAACAGGGGCAGATAGGAGACGTAAACCTCGGCGCTGGTTTTGTACAGGAAAGTGGTGATGATCAGGTAGATAATGCCGCCCAGGGCGCCCATCAGGTTGATAATGGCGTTGGCCTTGGAGCGCAGGGGCTTGGGGGTCACGTCAGGCATCAGGGCCACGGCGGGGCTGCGGTAGGTGCCCATGGCGATGAGCAGCATTCCCAGACTGATGATGAAGCAGACCAGCTTCCAGGCAGCGGGAGCGGCGTGGTAGCTGTCGGTGAGAATGGGCAGCGCCATCATCAGCACCACAGCCGCCAGCGTGCCAAAGAGGATAAAGGGGCGGCGGCGTCCCAGCCGGGAGGTGCACTTGTCGGACAGGGCGCCAAACAGCGGCAGCAGGAACAGAGCCAGGACGTTGTCCGACGCCATGACGATGCCGGAGACGCTTTCGCCGATGCCGAAGGTCTCGGTGAGGATTTTGGGGATCAGGTTGTCATACATCTGCCAGAAGGCGCAGATGGACAGGAAGGCAAAGCCGACCAGAACGGTGCGTTTGGTGTTGAGCTTCATGGGGAAGCCTCCGTTTCGTGTGGTTTGCCTGTATTATAGCGGTTTGGGAGCGCAATGTCCAGAGCTTCCGGAACCGGAAAGGAAAAATCTGTGTAAAATCCCGGGGCCTGTGAATGAATCGTAAACTTTCGGCTTGGATTCGGCAAAGACCGGGAAAACGACTTGCGCATTTTGACGGGGGTGGTATAATGAACGGGAAATCAAACATCCGGCGGCATGGTGCTTGGAAGTGAGCGAAAGTAAGACAATAATGTGCAGATCCGCTTAACGCAGCAAACCGGCAAATTGGAATTTGGCAGCGAGTCGCCGCTGACAATGCGTGCACAGGTGGTTTGTAATCGCTACGCCATTGGGTGGGTGCGGCTCGGTTCGTTACGGGATACCAAAGGCTTCCCCTCTGGGGTGGTGCTCCGCGCAGCGAATCAGAAATATTATGATTGCCGGGGGCAATCATACCATAATGTCCGCTGGCAAAAATCTTTGATTTTTGACTGATGAGGGGCGGTACTTCACTCCAGGAATCGATACGCTGCGGCGAATTCGTGCTGGGCACCCCTCATCCGTCTCGCCTGGCGGCGAGACACCTTCCCCGAAGGGGAAGGCTTTGGCACGCCAAACTGCAATTTCCCTAACAGCTGCGTTCAGCCGATATGTATATAAAAGAACATCTTGTATCTTTGTATCTTGCACAAAGTTTGATAGTGGAGGTGCGTTTATGGCACATAACCGCAGTTACAAACCCGAGGACATCCGTTTCCCAGACCAGGTGATTACCGAATCCAACCTGGTGGACGAAATGGAAAAGTCCTATATCGAATACGCCATGTCCGTCATTGTGGGGCGGGCACTGCCGGACGTTCGGGACGGATTGAAGCCCGTCCACCGCCGGATTCTGTACTCCATGTACGAAAGCGGCCTGACCTCCGACAAGCCCTTCAAAAAGTCCGCCACCTGCGTGGGCGACGTGCTGGGCAAATACCATCCCCACGGCGACGCTTCGGTCTACGACGCCATGGTGCGTCTGGCTCAGGACTTTTCCATGCGGTATCTGCTGGTGGATGGTCACGGCAATTTCGGCTCCGTGGACGGCGATCCTCCGGCGGCCTACCGTTATACCGAGGCTCGGCTGAGTAAAATTTCCAACGAAATGCTTCGGGACATCGACAAGGATACCGTGGACTGGGATCCCAACTTCGATGAAACCCGGAAAGAACCCCGGGTGCTTCCCTCTCGGTTTCCCAATCTGCTGGTCAACGGCTCCTCCGGCATCGCCGTGGGCATGGCAACCAACATTCCACCCCACAACCTTACCGAGGTGATCAACGCCTGCGTCTGCGTACTGGATGACCCTGAGGCAACCCTCGCCGACCTGATGGAGCACATCTCCGGCCCGGACTTCCCCACCGGCGGCATTATCATGGGCCGCAGCGGCATTCGGGCGGCTTACGCCACCGGACGGGGCAAGCTAGTCGTCCGGGCACGGACGGAATTCGAGGAATTCGGCAAGGATCGAATGCGAATCATCGTCACCGAGCTTCCCTACCAGGTGAACAAGCGCCAGCTCATTAAGAATATCGCCGATCAGGTGAAGGACAAGCGCCTGGACGGCATTTCCGACCTTCGGGACGAGACCGACCGCAACGGTATGCGTATGGTCATCGAGCTGAAAAAGGACGCCAACCCCCAGGTGGTGCTGAATAACCTGTTTAAGCAGACCGCTCTGCAAAGCAGCTTCGGCATCATTATGCTGGCGCTGGTGGACAATCAGAAGCAGCCGAAAATTCTCTCCCTGCGGCAGATCATCGACGAGTATCTGAAGCACCAGGAAGAGGTGCTCACCCGGCGCACCCGGTTCGACCTGAAAAAAGCCCAGGAGCGGGCGCACCTGTTGGAGGGTCTGCTCATCGCCCAGGACAACATCGACGAGGTCATCCACATCATTCGCTCGGCTTACGACGACGCCAAGCAGCGGCTGATGGAACGCTTCGCCCTGGACGACGTTCAGGCTCAGGCCATTCTGGATATGCGGCTCAAAGCTCTGCAGGGTCTTGACCGGGAGAAGCTCCAGGCGGAATACGACGATCTGCAGGAGAAAATCAAATACTATCTGGAGCTGCTGGCGGACGAGAACAAGCTCAAGGCGGTGCTCCGGGGTGAGCTGATCGAGATCCGGGACAAATACGGCGATGATAGGAGAACCGAGATTCAGGACATCGAGGACGAAATCGACATCGAGGATCTGATCGAGGAGGAGACCTGCGTTTTCACTTTGTCCAATCAGGGCTATATCAAGCGGATGCCCGTGGACACCTACCGCACCCAGAGCCGGGGCGGACGGGGCGTGAACGCCCAGAACCTGAAGGAGGAGGACTACGTTAAGAGTTTGACCATCGCCTCCACCCATGACCATATGCTCTTCTTCACAGATCGGGGAAAGGTGCATCTGCGCAAGGGCTACCAGATTCCCGAGGCAGGCCGCACCGCCCGGGGAACCGCCATTGTCAACGTTCTGCCCCTTGACCCCGGTGAAAGCGTCACCGCCATGGTCATTACGAGAGAGTTTGACGAAAACGAGTTTCTGATGATGGTCACCCGGAAGGGAACCGTGAAGCGTATCCCCTTCATCGCCCTGAAAACCAACCGCAAGGGCGGCATCCGAGCCATTACCCTGGAGGAGGACGACCACCTTATCAACGTCATCCGCACCAACGGCGACGACAACATCGTCCTCGCCACCGCCTTTGGCTACGCCATCTGCTTCAATGAAAACGACGTGCGCTGCATGGGTCGGGACGCGGCGGGTGTTCGCGGCATTCTGCTGACCGCCGGCGACTATGTGGTGGGCGCGGAAAAGGCGGAGGAGGGCAAGACCCTGCTCACCGTCACCCAAAACGGCTACGGAAAGCGCACCGCCCTGACGGAATATCTGCGCACCGGCCCCAACGGGGAAAAGCAGGCTCAGAGCCGGGGCGGCAAGGGTCTGAAGAATTACAACATCACCCCCAAGACCGGTAACGTAGCTGGCTGCCGGGTGGTGGGAGACAGCGACGACGTGATGCTCATTGAGACCGGCGGCGTCATCATCCGGATTCCTGCCGCTTCCATCAACGTCTACAAGCGGGATGTCCAGGGTGTTATCGTCATGCGCATTGACGACGGCAACCAGGTTGTCTCTCTGGAGCGGGTGGAGAATCTGGGAGACGAGGCATGAAAACCGTAACCCTCTATACCGACGGTGCCTGCTCCGGCAACCCCGGCCCCGGGGGCTGGGGTGCCATTCTGGAATACAACGGCGTGGAAAAGGAGCTGTCCGGCGGCGAGGATGCCACCACCAACAACCGCATGGAGCTGACGGCGGTGATTCGGGGGCTGGAGGCCTTAAAAGAGCCATGCATTGTGGAGCTGTACAGTGACAGCAAGTACGTCATCGACGCGCTGGAAAAGGGCTGGGCCTGGGGTTGGAAGAAGCGGGGCTGGGTAAAATCCGACAAAAAACCCGCCCTGAACCCCGACCTTTGGGACACGCTTCTCACACTCACCCAAAAGCACGAGCTGCACTACCACTGGGTCAAGGGTCACGCCGAAAACCCGAAAAACAACCGCTGCGACGAACTGGCGGTGCGCCAGTGGAAAATAATCAAAATGCGGCGGGAAGGGTAAATAATTGGGAGGTAAATTGGAATTTGGCGCACCTAACGTGATCGGCCTACGGCCGACGCAATGCTGCGCATTGCGGAGGACGGATTGCCACGCCAGTGTGCGCACTGGCTCGCAATGACATACCACTGTAATGTTCCACTGCGTAAGGACAGAGGGAAAACAGAAAACGATGTCATTGCGAACCAGCCCTCAGGCTGGTGTGGCAATCCTTTTCCCCCGGCATTCGGAGAATGCCATCGTTCCGAGGGAACGATAAATTCCAATTTGTCCACCGAAATGGGGGGGAGAAAGGAAATGTATCTATCCATCGGCAACGACATGGCGGTGCGGGACAGCTCGATTATCGGCATTTTCGACCTGGACAACACCTCTACCTCCAAGCGCACCCGGGAGTTTCTCCACCGGGCGGAGCGGGAGGGTGAGGTCGTCCCCTGCGACGATCTGCCAAAATCCTTCGTCCTGACAGCGGAATACGGCTTTTCCCAGGTGCATCTCACCGCCCTCAACGCCGCGACCCTGGAAAAACGACTGAAATAATGTCTGCTGAGCTTATTCAGTACGCATGAAAAAAACCGGTGCATCGCAAAGATGCACCGGTTTTTTGCAGATACGTTACTTCGTGCCAAAGATCCGGTCGCCGGCATCGCCCAGGCCGGGGACGATGTAGGCGTTTTCGTTCAACTTCTCGTCAACGGCAGCCAGGAAGATCTCCACGTCGGGATGAGCCTCCTGCACGGCCTTGATGCCCTCAGGGCAGCCGATAATGTTCATCATGATGATGTTCTTGCAGCCGTGCTGCTTCAGAAAACCAATGGCTGCCACGGCGCTGCCGCCGGTTGCCAGCATGGGATCCACCACATACACCATCCGGTTGGCGATGTCCTCAGGCAGTTTGCAGTAATATTCCACCGGCTTGTGGGTCTCGGGATCACGGTACAGGCCAATGTGACCGATTTTGGCGGAGGGAATCAGCGCCACCATGTTGTCCACCATGCCCAGACCCGCCCGGAGCACGGGAACGATCGCCAGCTTCTTGCCGGAGAGCATCCGACACTTGGCAGTGGCGATGGGGGTCTGCACCTCCACTTCCTTGGTGGGCAGGTTCCGGGTGGCCTCGTAGCACATCAGACCGGCAATTTCGCCGACCAGTTCACGGAATTCCTTGACGGAGGTGTTCTTGTTGCGCAGAATCGCCAGCTTGTGCTGGATCAGGGGATGGTCGAGAACGTGTACATTTGCCATGATGTTATCTCCTTCTATTTTCAGGGTTGAACAGTCAACCCGGATTTACTTGCGGCGGGGATGCCCCCGCGGGCAATGCGTGACGCACCTGGTGTGGAATCGTTACGCCATTGGGCAATGCTCGATTCGTTACAGGGTGGAAAATTCCAATTTGTGCAGCTAACGTGATCGGCCTACGGCCGACGCAATGCTGCGCATTGCGGGGAACGGATTGCCACGCCAGTGTGCGCACTGGCTCGCAATGACATACCACTGTAATGTTCCACTGCGTAAGGATAGAGGGAAAACGGAAAACGATGT
>JAQXPK010000126.1 GCA_029100605.1 Bacillota bacterium
TTCGGCGAATTGGGGCAGGGTAACGCCGCTGTCGCGGCGACACCTCATCTGTCTCGCCTAACGGCGAGCCACCTTCCCCTCAAGGGGAAGGCTTTGACGCGCCAAACTGCATTTTATCCAAACAGCTGGGTTAAGCCGATATGCACAAAATTCTATTCCATACACACTGTCCTATATCTCGTATCTTCTATCTTGACTCTTCCATCTTCTTGTTGTATTTCCGCCGCAGCTGACCGCAGGAGGCATCAATGTCGCCGCCCAGGGTTCTGCGGACGGTGGCGGGTACACCGCCGTCTTCCAGGATCTTCTGGAATGCCGCCACTGCCGCCCTGGTGCTGGGCTTCAGGGGGCTTTCCTCCACATGGTTCAGCGGAATCAGGTTGAAGTGGGCGGGCAGCCCCTTCAGCCGCCGGAGCAGCTCCTTCGCGTCCTCCGGGCGGTCGTTGACCCCGTCGATCATGGCGTATTCAAAGGAAATTCGGCGGGATGTGGCCTCATAGTAGCGCCGGCAGGCATCCAGCAGTTCCTCGCTGGGATAGGCCTTGTTCACCGGCATGATCTTGTCCCGCACCGCGTCGTTGGGGGCGTGGAGGGAGACCGACAGCGTCAGCTGTAACTTCCGCTTCGCCAGCTCGTCGATCTTCGGCACCAGGCCGCAGGTGGACAGGCTGATGTGGCGCATGGAAATGTTCATGCCCTCGGGGCTGTTCACCAGCTCCAGAAAGCGCATCACATTGTCAAAATTGTCCAGCGGCTCCCCGATGCCCATAAGCACAATGTGGGAAACCGGCAGGCCGAAATCCACCTGAGTAAACAGCACCTCGTCCAGCATTTCATAGGGTTCCAGCCGCCGCACCAGGCCGCCGATGGTGGAGGCGCAGAAGGCGCAGCCCATCCGGCAGCCCACCTCCGTGGAAATGCACACGGTGTTGCCGTAATGATACCGCATGAGCACCGTCTCCACGCAGTTGCCGTCGGACAGCTCCCAGAGATATTTGATGGTGCCGTCCCGGGCGGATTGCTGCTTGCGCACAACTCTGGGAGCGCAGATGGGGTATTTTTCCGCCAGGGTGTCCCGGAGGGACTTGGGCAGATTGGTCATCTCATCATAGTCCCGGACGCCCCTGTGCAGCCAGGTGTAGACCTGCTTGGCCCGGAAGGGGGGCTGATTCAGTTCCTTCAGAACCGCCGAAAGCTCCGGCAGGGTCAGGGATTTCAGATTCATGCTTTCCTCCGCAGACGGCAGATGAAAAAACCGTCGGTATCGTATTGACCGGGGATCAGGGTGAGCATCCCGGTGGTGTTTTGGGGAAAAATCCCGGGCAGGGGCAGGGGCTCCGGCGTAAACCCGCCGTGACGGGCGAGAAACGCGGAAATCACTTCCTCGTTCTCCCGCTTCAGCACAGTGCAGGTGGAATACAGCAGCGTGCCGCCGGGCTTGACGTAGCGAGCCTGGGTCTCCAGGATGCTTAACTGCAATGCCGGAAGCGCTGCCAGCTCGTCCAGGTTTTTATATCGAATGTCCGGTTTTTTCCGGATGATGCCCAGGCCGGAGCAGGGCACGTCGGCAATCACCGTGTCCATTTTTCCCACCCACTCCGCCACAGGCTGCGTGGCGTCCTGCTGCCGGGGGGTGATGTTGGTCAGTTCCAGCCGCGCTGCGCCGTTCCCGATCAGGGCGGTTTTGTGGGGGTGGATGTCGCAGGAGAGGATGCGTCCTCTGCCGCCCATGGCGATGGACGCGGCAAAGCTCTTGCCCCCGGGGGCGGCGCAGCAGTCCAGCACGTTTCCGCCTTCCTCCGGCAAGCCCGCGCACAGTACGCTCAGCTTCGCCGCCGGATCCTGGATGTAGAACAGCCCCTCCCGGAAGGCGGGCAGCGCCTCCAGATTTCCGGTACCGGAAAGCACCAGGCAGTCTTTCATCCAGGCGTGGGGAACCGCGGCAACGCCCTCATCCGCCAGCCGCGCCGTCAGTGCTTCGGCGGTGATCCGCAGGGTATTCACCTGGGCAACCGTCTGAGGGGCGGCGTTGTCGGCGATGAGCATGGGTTCCAACGTTCCCTTGGGCAGATTTGCCTTCAAAAGGGAAATCAGCTCGTCGGGATGGCTGTAGCGGTCGGCATAGGCGGTTGGTTCCGCAAGCGTGCCCTTGGTTTCCACCGCCTTGCGCAGCACCGCGTTGACCAGCGCCCCGGCTTTTGGGCTTTTGCCATATTTCTTCGCCAGCGTCACCGATTCGTTGACGGCGGCGCTGGGGGGAATCTTGTCCATTTCATAGATTTGGTACAGCCCCAGGTGGAGAATGTCCCGCACCACGGGGTGCAAGTCCTTCAGCCTCCCGGTGAGAAGCTGCCGCAAATAAAAGTCCAGCTTGTTCCGGTTTTGCAGCACGCCGTAGCACAGCCGCGCCGCCAGCGCCGCGTCCCGGGCATCCAGGTGATCCCGGGCACAGTAGTCCTTCAGAACGCCGTTGGACCAGGCACCGTTTTTCCGGCAGGCGATCAGCGCGTTCAGCGCCGTCTCTCTCCCGCCCATCAGTGCTCCAGGGGATGGCCCCGGAAATAATCGGGAGCCGCCATCCGTTTGCCGCCCTCGGCCTGAAGGGACAGGATCTCCACCGCGCCCTCGCCGCAGGCGATGCGCAGGCCGGTTTTCGTCAGACCCAGAATCTGCCCCGGCCTGCCGCTGCCCTCCACCACCCGGGTGGCGTGTACCTTAAATGTCTTCCCCTGCAATTCCATGGTCGCAATAGGCCAGGGATGCAGCCCCCGGACGTGGTTGTGCACCTGCTGTGCCGTTTTTGTCCAGTCGATGGGGCACATGGATTTGTCCAGCATGGGGGCGTAGCTGACCTCCGCCTCGTTTTGGGCGGCAGCGGGCACTTTCCCGCTTTCAAAGCGCTTCAGCGTTCTGCTGAGCAGGGTCGCTCCCAGCACGGCGAGCCTGTCCAGCAGCTCTCCCGCCGTCTCGTTTTCCCCGATGGGGGTTTTGGAAACGTCGATGATGTCCCCTGCGTCCATCTCCCGGGTGAGATACATGGCGGTGACGCCGGTCTCTTCGAGGCCATCCAGCACCGCCCACTGATAGGGCGCGGAGCCGCGGTACTTGGGCAGCAGGCTGGCGTGAATGTTGATGCAGCCAAGGGGCGGCACATCCAGCACCTTCTGGGGCAGGATGCGCCCATAGGCCACCACGGCGCAGATGTCCGGCTTCAGCGCCCGGAGCTCCGTCACCGTCTGCTCCTCCCGGAAATTTTCCGGCTGGAACACGGGAATTCCTGCGGCGGAGGCCACTTCCTTCACCGGGGAGGCCACCAGCTTCATGCCCCGTCCCTTGGGGCGGTCGGGCTGGGTATAGACCCCCACCACCTCAAAGCCGTCGGCAAGGATCTGCTTCAGGCAGGTCGCCGCGATGTCCGGCGTACCCATAAAAACCACGCGCATACCGCTTCCTCCAAGAATAATCCAAAAGTAAAAACGCGGACAGTCACAAGTTGAAAGTTGACAGTTGACAGTTGAAAGTTAAGGTCTCGCTTTGCGACTTATTGAATCATTTCCGAAGGAAATACTACAGCTTTCAACTTTCCACTTTCAACTCTTACTCGCCGTCAGCCGCCAGCTCTTCGTCGGTCAGGAACCGCTCCATGATCTCGGTATACATAATACCGTCCAGATGATCCAACTCATGGCAGAAGCACCGGGCGATCAATTCTTCTCCCTCGGCCTCGAACCACTCGCCGTCCCGGTTCTGAGCCCGCACCTTGGCGTAATTGGGTCGCTTCACCAGGCCGTACTTCCCGGGCACGCTGAGGCACCCCTCCGCGCCGCACTGCTCGCCGCTGGTTTCCACCAGCTCCGGGTTCACCAGCTCCAAAATCTCGTCCCCGGTGTCCACGACCACCACACGGCGGAGAATGCCCACCTGAGGCGCCGCCAGACCCACGCCGTTGGCCTCGGTCAAAGTCTCGGCCATGTCATCCAGCAGCTTGTGCAGCCGCCGGTCAAATTTGTCCACCGGGCGGCACACCTTGTGCAGCGCCGGATCCTTGTCCGTCAAAATTTTACGCAGTCCCATGGAAGATACCTCGTTTCTCTAGTCGAATCCGTTGACATCGATATAGGCGCCAACGCCCCGGTTTGCCTTGTCCTTGCCGAACGCCCGGAGCAGATAGGCCAGCAGCTGCCGCAGCTGCCTTGTCATGCGGCAGCGCAGGGTCAGCTGGTAACGGAAATGGTAGTTGATTTTTGGCACGACGCAGGGGGCAGGCCCCAGCACGCCGCAACGCTCCTGCCGGTAGCTCGCCTGCCCCAGACAGTCGATCAGGCTGTCCCGGAACTTTGCCGCGCCCCGGAGCACCGCCGTCTCCTCCTGCCCGGTGAAAACCACGCTGGCAAAATCGCCGAAGGGCGGCGCGTTCTGCACCCGGCGCAGCCTGACCTCCAGGTCGTAAAACCCGTCGTAATCCTGCTTTGCAGCCAGCTGAATCACCTGGTGCTCCGGGAGCAGGGTCTGAATCATGGCCTTTCCGGGTTCATTTCCCCGGCCAGCTCGACCCACCACCTGGGTGAGCATATTAAAGGTGGTCTCCCCCGCCCGGTAGCCGCCGGTGTACAGGCTCAGATCCGCGTCCAGGACGCCCACCAGGGTGACGTTTGGCAAATTCAGCCCCTTGGCGACCATCTGGGTTCCGATGAGCACGGGCACGTTTTCCCTCTGAAAATGCTCCAAGATTTTCTCGTGGGTGTTCACGGCGCTCACCGTGTCCGCGTCCATCCGGTCGGTCTGCATATCCGGGAAGAGGAATTCCAGCTCCTCCTGCACCTTCTGGGTGCCGGTGCCGATGGTTTTCAGCGGCCCGCCGCAGGCCGGACACCGGGCAGGTACCGGCTGAGAAAAGCCGCAGTAGTGGCACATCAGCCGGTTGTTGGCGCTGTGATAGGTCAGCCGGACGCTGCATCGGGGGCATTCCGGAGCCTTCCGGCAGTCCACGCACACCAGACAGCGGCTGTTGCCCCGGCGGTTAAGAAGCAGGATGGTCTGCTTTCCCGCCTCCCGATTGTCCGCAAGCGCCTCCCGGAGGGGGATGCTCAGGGACAGATCGTTTCCCAGCTTCAGCTCTTCTCGCATATCCACGATGTCCACCGTTGGCAGACTTCGTCCGCCGAAACGTTCTTTCAAAGTATACAGTTGGTACGCGCCGGTTTTGGCGCGGTACATGCTCTCAATGGAGGGCGTAGCAGAGCCAAGCAGCACCAGCGCCCCCTCCTTCGCGCCCCGCCAAATGGCGACCTCTTTGGCGCAGTAGCGGGGGGAATTTTCGGATTTATAGGAATGCTCCTGCTCCTCGTCCAGAATGATCAGGCCGGGCGTGCAGGGGGCAAACACCGCGGAGCGGGTGCCCACGACCACCTTCGCGTCGCCGCTTCGGACGCGCTTCCACTGGTCATACCGCTCTCCCGCCCCCAGGCTACTGTGAAGCACCGCCACCTGGGAGCCAAAATACGCCGCCAGCAGCCCCAGAAGCTGAGGAGTCAGGGCGATTTCCGGCACCAGCAGCATGGCGGTCTTGCCCGAGTCCAGGCAGGCGGCAATGAGCTTGATATACACGGCGGTCTTTCCGGAACCGGTGACGCCGTAGAGAAGCGCCACGCCGGGAGCTTCCCGCCCCATCTGCTCAGAAAGGCCGTCAAAGCAGCGCTGCTGCGCTTCGTTCAGTACCAGCGGCCCCTCCAGCCTGGCGGGTCTGATCTCCCGGCATCGGAGCAGCGGCTTCTCGGTCAGGGTCAGATACCCCAGCTTTTCCAGCCGGTTGACGGTCGCCGTGGACGCGCCGGTATAATAGCACAGCTCCTTTACGGAGATGCTGCCCACGCTGCACAGCAGCTCCAGCACATTTTTTTGCAGGTTCGCGGATCTTCCCCGGCTGGCGGCAAACGCCATGGCTTCCTCCGCCGGGCAGGCAAGAGCGGCGATCTTTTCTGATTTGTCCCCCGTCCGGCGCAGAAAATCCGTCCGGGCGGAAATCCACTTCTTTCGGGAAAGATACCCGATGACATCGGACAGGGCTTCTTCATCGGGAATCACGCCTCGCAAAGCGGTCAGCTCCGCCTCACCGCCGGCGTTTTCCAGAAAGGTCAGCACCGCCGCCGCGCCGTCCTTGCGGATGGTCTTTTCCTTCCAGGTGCGGTCATCGGTGAGCCGCAGGCGCTCCCGGGTCTGAAACCACAGTCCCGCCGGGAGCATCGCCCGGATACACTCATAGAAGGTGCAGAAATATCGCTCCCGCATAAACGCCGCCAGCCGGAGCTGCTGCTCCGTGAGGATGGGCGTTTCGTCCAGGCACAGCTCCACGGCTTTAAGCTTCTCCTCGCTGCCCGTCTCCACGGTGAGCACCACGCCCTCGGTGCGCTTATTGGCCCGACCGAAGGGCAGCTGCACCCGCTGACCGGGCTGCAGGGTCATTCCCTCTGGAATCTTGTAGGAATAGGGCTTGTCAATGGCATAGGTTGCCGCGGATACCGCAATTTTC
Organism: Bacillota bacterium; assembly: GCA_029100605.1. Classification (GTDB taxonomy): domain Bacteria; phylum Bacillota; class Clostridia; order Oscillospirales; family Oscillospiraceae; genus Faecousia. Next base: position 6,530 of record JAQXPK010000126.1, read on the forward strand.
GCAATCATCCGTCCAACCCATCCTTTCCGGCGCGTTTCCGGGGGCGGCGCGCCACGCCCGAAAAGCGCATGACTTCCTGTGTATATCCGCTTAACTCAGCTGCAAAGATAAATTGGAATTTGGCGGCGAGTCGCCGCTGACAATGCGTGCCCGGGTGGCCTATGGTCGTTACGCCATTGGGCACCGCTCGGTTCGTTACGGAGCAATAAATTGCAATTTATCGGGCACCTGTTTCGTAGGGCTTATGTCATGACCCCGCCCTACGAAGGGTTTACGCCAAAGCCTTCCCCTCGAGGGGAAGGTGGCTCGCCGCAAGGCGAGACGGATGAGGTGTCGCCGCTGTAGCGGCGTTACCCTGTCCCAATTCGCCGAGACGCTTTTATTATCGTAAACGGGTACTGCACACCTCATCAGTCAAAAATCAGAGATTTTTGACAGCTTCCCCTCAAGGGGAAGCCTTGGACGCTGCGCGCCAAACTGCAATTTACCGCTCTGCTGAGTTAGCCTGATCGGCACATTACTTCATATACTCTTCCTTGACTGTCGCGGAGAGCTTGCCTTCCGCCACTTCCTCAATCGCCATGGTCACCGGCTTCTCCGGCAGGTCTTCCTGAAAGGCCTCCGCCTCGGCGGCAATCTGACGAGCCCGGTGGGCCACCAGATTCACCAGCAGATAACGGCTGTCCACTTTCTTCAGCAAATCAGCAACAGGGGGGTATAGCATCGTTTCATTCCTCCAAAAAAATATCAGTCAGCCAGATTGGCAATGATTGTCAGTATTTCATCGGCGCAGCGCCGGGCGTCATCGTTCTCCACCACGTAATCGTACCATTTTCGCTGCTCCATTTCCCAGGCGGCACGCTCCAGCCGCAGCTGAATCTGCTCCTCGGAGGTGTCCCCCCGGCTGCGCAGACGTCGCTCCAGCTCCTGCCGGGACGGCGGCATGATAAAGATCAGCGTGGCGTCAGGCATGGCCTGCTTCACCTGCTTGGCGCCCATAGGCTCGATGTCCAGCAGGAGCAGTCCCTGCTCCATTTTTTCCTCGGCCTGAGCCCGGGGCGTACCGTAGTAATTGTCCGCGTGGGCGTCATATTCCAAAAACGCGTTCTGCCGAATCATTTCTTCAAAGCGTTCTTTGGTCACAAAAAAGTAGTGCACGCCGTCCACTTCCCCGGGACGGGGCGGGCGGGTGGTAGCGGAGACGGAAAACTTCAGATCGCCGCGGGCTTCCATCACCAGCTTCAGCACGGTGCTCTTGCCCACGCCGGAAGCCCCGGAAATGACAAACAGCTTTCCCTTACTCACGGTTCTTCTTCCTTTCTCTCTTCCTCCGGCTTGTCCATCCACCGGGCGTAGAGCGTTTCGGTGGGGATGGCGGAGAGGATCACATGGTCGGTGTCCATCAGCAGAACGGCCTTGGTCTTGCGTCCATAGGAGGCGTCAATCAGCATTCCCCGGTCTCTGGCCTCCTGGATTACCCGCTTGATGGGAGCGGAATCCGGCGCCACGATAGCCAGCAGCCTGCCTGCCGCCACCATGCTGCCAAAGCCGATGTTTACAAGTTTCATAGCCGCTCCTTACTCGATGTTCTGGGTCTGTTCCCGGATCTTTTCCAGCTCGGCTTTGATTTCCACCACAATCCGGGCCAGGCGCAGATCGGAGCACTTGGAGCCGATGGTGTTGGCCTCCCGGTTCATCTCCTGGAGCAGGAAATCCAGCTTCCGCCCGATGGCGCCGCCGTTGGCGAGCATCGTGTTCATCTGCTCCAGGTGACTGCGCAGCCGGACGGTTTCCTCGTCCACGGCGATCTTGTCGGCAAAAATGGCAGCTTCCGTCAAAATCCGGCTTTCGTCGATGGCGGTATTGGCAAGCACCTCTTTGAGCTTGTTCTCCAGCCGGGTGCGGTAGTCGGCAACGGTCTGTCCGCTGCCTGCCTCCACCTGGGCAACCAGCTCCAGAATCGTCTGACCCCGGCCGCGGAGGTCGGCCTCCAGCGCCTTGCCCTCAGCGGAGCGCATATCGTCAAACTGCCTCAGCGCCTTTTCCACCACGCTGAGCATATCCGCCAGCAGCTGCTCCTCGTCCACCTCGGGCTTGTCCACGGTAAAGACATCGGACATCCGGGAAATCGTGGAAACGCTGATGTCGTCCCGCACGCCGTATTTTTCCGCCATCTGCTTCATGGCGGCGAGATACCCTTCCACCATGGCCTGGTTCAGAGTAACCTTCCCATCGTCGGCACCCTCGGAACGGACGGACAGGAACACGTCCACCTTTCCCCGGGAAATGGTGTTCTTCACCGCCTGCTTCACCGCGTCCTCGCCGAAGGACAGGCTGCGGGGCAGCTTGACAGTGCAGTCCAGATAACGGTTGTTGACGGAGCGCAGCTCCACCGTAAATTCCCTGCCGTTGACGGTCTCCACGGCGCGGCCATAGCCGGTCATACTCTTAACCAAGGTCATTATCCCCTTTTTTATTTTCTTCCCGCCGGGAATCCCCGGCAAAAGCCGTGATTTTATAGTTCAGATCGGTTTTTTTCATCACTTTCCGGTCGTATACCACCACCAGGACGATTCCCAGAGCAAAGCCCAGCGTGCCCACCAGCGCGCCGAAATTGCCCATTCGGTAGCCGATGTAGTAGCCCAGGAAAAACAGGATCAGCGGAGCCACATACAGCACGGCGGCGGCCTTCAGTACCGGCGCGGTTTCCGATTCCACCCGCACCAGGTCGCCCTGCCGGGCGCCAATGGGGTTGTCCGCCGTGAACAGAACGGTTTCCTTCGCCGCACCGCAGCCGGCGCACTTGTGGCAGTCCCCGGAGCAGGCGCTTTCCCGCACCCGGAACACCAGGGCGGTGCCGTTTCCGTAGACTTCCTTTACCCTAACCAGCTGTTCCACGGCGTTACCCTCTCACGTTGTGCACCGTGGCGGAGACGGAGTAGGGTCCCATTACGGCGCCAAAGTCGGGGAACGCCTCGCTGAAGCCCACGCTGGCTTTATAGGTCGCGGTGCCCGCCACGGCGTTGGCAAAGTCCACCGTCACCGTAATGTCCTCCGCGGTCAGCTGACCGATCTGGGCGGAGGGGCCCCGCACCTTTACCGTCAGGCTGGCGGTGATAATGTCCGCCCTCATACCGTCCGGCAGATTGACGCTCTGGAAATTCTCCACGGTGAATTCCCGGGTGCTCAGCCCCGTGAACTGAACGTTCACCGTTGCCTCGGTGACGCCGGTCTGGTTGGTGACGCCCTCCGGCAGATTGACGGTGTAAACGGTCTCCTGGGACTTATCCAGGGTACTCAGGTCGATGGTGGCAATGGTGAGGCTGTCGCCCAGCTCCTCCAGCGCCGCGTCGCTTCCGGTGACCCGGATGGAGGCGGGGCTGACCGTCACCGTGGTGTTCTGCTCCGTTGCGCCGCCGCCGTAGACGACCTCCGCCACCAGAGCCAGCTCCTTCAGCCGCTGAATCTTCATATCCAGGCGGATCTGCTCCACATCCGTGGTAATCTCCGCTGCGTCCACGGGGTTGCCCTCGGCGTCGCAGAGGGTGTAGCGGTAGCTGTCGCTGATGGACTTGACCTGATTGGTCAGATCCACCTCGATGACCGCCTGCTCAATCTTGTCCGCCACGGAGGCGGGGCCAATGACGTTCACCGTTGCCCGATCCAGCTGGGCGTTCTCGGTATCGTAGAGGTAATCCTCCGACCGGTCGCCCACATACTGCACAACCACCGGCACATCCTTGACCCGGCGTTTTTCCACCGTGACATAGAAATCGCTCTGGGACACGATCTCCAGGGCGTTTTTTGGCACGTCGCCGGGGTAGTCCACGTCGTATTTGAGGTTGATCTTTTCCCCCGGTTCGGTAATGGAGGACAGCTTTGCCGTCACCGTAATGTTCTGGGAGTTGACCTTGACCAGATCGCTTCTGGCGCCGGACAGCTGAAGCGACACCGTGGAGGAGGATGCGGAAGTACACATCAGACCGTTGTCATTCAGGACGCTCTCCCCCACCAGAACCACGGGAATATTATAGTAGGTCTCCTCGGAATTGGGGCTGACGTAAGTGATGACGTACAGCCACAGGCCAAAGGCGATGGCCACCGACAGCAAAATGGATCCGAGTTTACTTTTCATGACCGTCCGCCTCCTTGGGGTGCAGTTTCTGTTTCAGCCGAACGGGCAGGCTCTGGCGCTGCTCCTCCGGCTGCGCCGGACACATCTCATTGTGCAGCAGCTTATCCAGGGTCTGGGGTGCCAGATGGCGCTTGAGCATACCGCCCACCGCCACGGAAATGGTGCCAGTCTCTTCGGAGACGATGACCACCACCGCGTCGGAGGCTTCGCTCATTCCCACGCCGGCACGATGCCGGGTGCCCAGATCCGAACTGAGGCGGCTGCTGTCGGACAGGGGCAGCACGCAGCCCGCGGCGGCGATCCGTCCGTCCCGGACGATCATGGCGCCGTCGTGGAGGGGAGAATTCTTGAAGAAAATGTTCCGGATCAGCTGTTCGGACACCTGACCGTCGATCTGGGTGCCGGTTTTGAAGTATTCCTCCAGCCGCTGCTCCCGGGCAAAGACGATCAGCGCGCCCACCTTTTCCCGACCCATGGCCTCACAGGCACGGACGGTCTGGGTAATCACCGCGTCCATCTCCTGCACAGGCTTACTGATGCCGAAAAGGTTCGTCAGCTTCACGCTACCCAGGTGATCCAGCATCCGCCGCAGCTCCGGCTGGAAGAGAATGACCAGCGCCAGCAGTCCCACCGCCAAAAACTGGTTCAGAATAAAGCTCAGGGTGTACAGATTCAGCACATCCGTCAGCCACGCGATAATCAGCACCGCCACAACCGCCTTGGCGATCCGGGTGGTGCTGGGGGTCTTGATCAGCGGCAGGATCTTATAGATCAGAAATGCCACAACCGCGATATCCAAATAGTCAGACCACTGCATTCTGGTCAGCTGCTGAAGCAAATTCTGAATGGCCTCCATAAGCGTTCTTACCCCTTTTATGTCAACTTTTGTAAAGCGCACACTCCGCTATCGTATAGTTATCTATTATCCTTGCTATTATAGCGAATTCCGGGGCTTATGGCAATAGCCAATCTGTAAAAAATTTGAGACTAATACTAATTCTTGATTGAAAGCTTTAAAAGCTTTCCGAGAATGAATTGTGCCAGAAAAGGCAGATGACGCCGCTGGGCTTTCCGCCCAGCAAGGAAGATAACGCATTCTGGCGCAATTCAGGCCGGAAAGAATTAAAGT
>JAQXPK010000127.1 GCA_029100605.1 Bacillota bacterium
GGAGGCTACCGGGTGGTCAGCAACTGCGGTGCCGACGCCGGTCAGACCGTCCAGCACCTCCACTTCCACATCCTCGGCGGCAAGCCGCTGACCCTGGAAATGGCATAGCCGTGCAGGCGTGACGCTGAAGATACAGCGATACCAATGAGATACGAGATACCCAGATAGGAGATACAAAATACTGCAATGCGCTTATCGGGATAACTCAGGAAAGCGATAAATTGCAGTTTGGCGGCCAGTGGCCGCTGACAATGCGTGCCCGGGTGGTCTTAATTCGTTCTGCCATTGGGTACCGCTCGGTTCGTTACGGGATACCAGAGGCTTCTCCTTGAGGAGAAGCTGGCAATAATCTTTGATTTTTGACTGATGAGGTGGCGGCGAGTCTCCGCTGACAATGCGTGCCCGGGCGGTCTATAATCGTCACGCCATTGGGTGCGGCTCGGTTCGTTACGGGATACCAAAGATGAGGTGTGCAGTACCCGTGTACGATAAGGACGGCATTTCGGCGAATTGGGGCAGGGTAACGCCGCTACAGCGGCGACACCTCATCCGTCTCGCCTGACGGCGAGCCACCTTCCCCTCAAGGGGAAGGCTTTGACGCGCCAAACTGCATTTTATCCAAACGGCTGAGTTAAGCCGATATGCACATTATTCCAAATCAAAGAGGGAATCTACATGGACAACGACATTCTGGTTATTGGCATTGCCGGAGGCACCGGCAGCGGAAAGACCACGCTGATGAACAACCTCATCGCGAAATTTGAGGGCATGGTCACGGTCATCAGTCACGACAACTACTACAAGCGCCACGACGATATGACCTACGAGGAGCGCAGCAAGCTCAACTACGACGAGCCTGCCGCCTTTGACACCAGCCTCATGGTCTACCATCTGGAGGAGCTGCGCCGGGGACACGCCATCGAGTGCCCGGTGTACGATTTCACCGTCCATAACCGCTCGGACAAGACCATCCACATCGTTCCGAAAAAGGTCATTATCGTGGAGGGCATCCTGATTTTCGAGAACGAGGATCTGCGCAACCTGATGGACATTCGGATTTTCGTGGATACCGACGCGGACATCCGCCTGTGCCGCCGGATCAAGCGGGACGTGAATAAGCGGGGGCGTACCCTGGAAAGCGTGCTGCAGCAGTATCAGGACACGGTCAAGCCTATGCACGAGCGGTATGTGGAGCCCAGCAAGAAGTACGCCGATGTCATCGTCCCCGAGGGCGGCAAGAACCTGGTGGCGCTGGACATGATCGTGGGCCGCATTCAGCGGCATCTGGAGGGCGAATGAACTGCGAAAGCCTGATTTTTGACATCGACGGCACCCTCTGGGATTCCCGGGCGCTGGTGGCGGAGGGGTATAATCTCCAGCTGGAGAAGGAGGGGCTTTCCCACCTGCGGGTCACGGCGGAAACGCTGAAGCCCCTCTTCGGCAAGGTGATGACGGAAATCGCGGATGCGATGCTTGCATCCGTTCCGGTTCCGGATCGGTATGCGCTAATGGAGCGGTGCATGACCACAGAAAACCGCTATTTGCAGGAGAATCCCTGCCGCATCGGCTACCCCGGGGTGACGCAGACCATGGCGCAGCTGGCGAAGCGACATCGCCTGTTTATTGTCAGCAACAGCCAGCAGGGCTATCCCGAGCTGTGCATTTCCAAGCTGGAGCTGAATCCCTATATCACAGGGCATCTCTGCTTCGGCGACACGGGAACCAGCAAGGGAAAAACCATCCGCACCCTGATGGACAAATATCACATTACAAGCTGCGCCTACGTGGGCGACACCCAGGGGGACTATGAGGCCACCGTGGAGGCGGGCATCCCCTTCATCTGGGCAAGCTACGGTTTCGGCACCCCGGAGGCTTACGCGGCAAAGGTGGACAGCTTTGAAAAGCTGCTGACGCTGTGAAGGAAAAAAGCGCATCGGTTCATACTCTGGAGCGATAAATTGGAATTTAGTGCGCAATGCCCAAGGCTTCTCCTTGAGGAGAAGCTGGCAAAAATCTTTGATTTTTGACTGATGAGGTGTGCAGTAGCCGTCTACGATAAGGAAAGCGTTTCGGCGAATTGGGACAGGGCAACGCCGCTACAGCGGCGACACCTCATCCGTCTCGCCTGACGGCGAGCCACCTTCCCCTCAAGGGGAAGACTTTGGCGCGCCAAACTGCAATTTGCTGTGTTAACCCGATAAGCGTAAAGGAGTATCAATATCGTATCAGAAAGGAAGAAAACAACCATGATCGTATGTCCCTGGAAGGATATTAAGAAGTACGCCGCCCTGCTGCCCGGCATTGACGAAGCCTTTGACGCCGTCAACGCCCTGACCACATATGAGGACAAGAAGAGCTATCCCCTGTCCAACGGCAACCGGTTCTTCATCGCGGCATCCACCACCAAGGCCCCCGACCTGGCAGAGGCCCACCGCCAATATCTGGACATCCAGTACATCGTCAAGGGCAAGGAAGTGATGGGCTGGGCGGATCTTGCGGACTGCAAACTGGAGGGCGCGTTCAACGAGGCCAAGGACGTGGGCAAGTACTCAGGCCCCTTCGAGTACATGACCATTCACGAGGGAATGTGCTACGTGGCGTTTCCCGAGGATGCCCATATGCCCGGACGGCATCTGGACGTGCCCAACGATTTTGTCAAGGTCGTCGTCAAGCTGAAGGTATGAGCATTCCCATTGATACCGAGTGCCTGCAGTGTATGCTGCGGCGGAACATTGAACTTGCCCGATCCCTGGGGACGGAGGAGCAGGCCGTGGCCTTTGCCCGGCGGCTGATGCGGCTGTACCTGGACGCGCCGGAGGGGGTGTCCTCCCCTTGGTTCGGGCCGCAGATTGCCGACCTGCTCCACGAACTGTACGGCCTGCCCATCGACCGGTTCCGACAGGAGAAGCTTGACTCCAACCGCTTTGTGCTGGAGCGGCTGCCCCAGATCCGGCAGAAGGTGGCCTCCGCCGCCGACCCGGTTCTGGCGGGACTGCAGTTTGCCATTCTGGGCAATTATCTGGACTTTTCGGCGCTGCAGGGTCAGGTCAGCTTTGAAAAGCTGGAGGAAATGTTGGACAAGGCGCTGGAAATGGAGCTGGACGAGCAGGTTTACGGGGCGCTTTGCCGGGACTTGGAGCGGGGCGGGCGGCTGCTGTACCTGACGGACAACGCCGGGGAGATCGGCTTCGACCGGGTGCTCGCCGAAACCATTGCGGAAAGGTATCCCAACCTTGCCATTACCTTCTGCGTCCGGGGGGCTGTGACCCAGAACGACGCCACTCGGGAGGATGCCGCCGCCGTGGGGCTTCCCTTCCCGGTGATCGACAACGGCAACCGTGTGGCGGGCACCCAGCTGGATCAGCTCAGTGACGAGGCCGCCCAGGCTCTCCGGGAGGCGGACGTGATTCTCGCCAAGGGCATGGCGAACGTGGAGACCATGTCCGGCTGCGGCTATAATGTCTACTACGCCTTTTTGGTGAAGTGCCAGAGGTTTGTGCGCCTTTTCGGCAAATCCATGCTCACCCCCATGCTGGTCAGAGAGCGGCAATAACCCTGCGCGGCGCCCATAGGGCGCCGCTTTCTTGTTGACGAAACGGTGAAAACGTACTATACTGTTGGAGAAAATGCGAAACGGAAGAACGGGGAAAAGGCAATCTGGCGCGCGGTGCCCAAGACTTCCCCTCCGGGGAAGCTGTCAAAAATCTTCGATTTTTGACTGATGAGGGGGCGGTATAACGACTCGTATATTCGGGGCGTTTCGGCGAATACGTACCGGGGCGACCCTCATCCGTCTCGCCTTGCGGCGAGCCACCTTCCCCAAAGGGGAAGGCTTTGGTACGATAAATCACAATTTCCCAATTCCTGCTTTCCGCGTGCCGCACTCAAAAACCCCCGCCCTGGGGTGAAAAGGAGAAGAAATTATGAACCGTTACGCAGGTGTCCTGTTATCCGTCACCAGTCTGCCCTCCCGATACGGCATCGGCTGCTTTGACCAGGCGGCCTATGACTTTGTGGACTGGCTGGAGAAGGCCGGACAGCGATACTGGCAGATTCTGCCTCTGGGAGCCACCGCCCACGGCGACTCCGACGACTCCCCCTATCAGGCTTATTCCGCTTTCGCGGGCAATCCCTATCTCATCAGCCTGGACGCGCTGGTAGACGAGGGCGTGCTGACCCGGGAGGAGTGCGAGGCTGTGGATTTTGGCAGCGATCCTGCCAAAGTGGATTTTGACAAGCTCCACGAAAACCGCCTGAAGCTGCTGCGCAAGGCCTATGAACGCAGCGATATTGCCCGGAATCCGGAATACCAGTCCTTCATTCGGGACAATGCCTGGTGGCTGGACGACTACGCCCTGTTCATGGCACTGAAGGGCTTCTTCGGCGACCAGCCCTTCCGCGCCTGGCCGGAGGACATCCGAATGCACTGGGGCTTTGCCGTGGACTACTACAACCGGGAGCTGTACTTCGACGTGGAGTTCCAGAAGTACCTCCAATTCCAGTTTGACCGCCAGTGGACAAAGCTGAAGGCCTACGCCAACCGCAAGCACATTCAGATTGTGGGGGACATTCCCATCTACGTCTCCCCCGACGGGGCGGACGTATGGGCGCATCCGGAGCTGTTCCAGCTGAACGAAAACAACGAATCCACCGCCATCGCAGGCTGCCCGCCGGATGCCTTTGCCGCCGACGGTCAGGTGTGGGGCAACCCCCTGTACCGCTGGGATTACCACCGCGCCACGGGCTTCGACTGGTGGGTCAGCCGGATGTGGTACAGCTTTAAGCTCTACGACGTGGTGCGTATCGACCATTTCCGGGGCTTTGACGAATACTTTTCCATACCCGCCGGAGCTGTCACCGCCAAGGACGGTCACTGGGAGAAAGGCCCCGGCATGGAGCTGTTCAACGCCATTCGCTACCGCCTGGGGGATGTGCGCGTCATTGCCGAGGACTTGGGCCACATGACCGACACTGTGCGGCAGCTGGTGAAGGACAGCGGCTACCCCAATATGAAGGTGCTGCAGTTCGCCATTGACCCCGCCGACGTGGGCGCGTCCAACGACTACTGGCCCCATAATTACAATGCCAACTGCGTGGTCTACACCGGCACCCACGACAACGAGACCCTTGCCGGCTGGCTTGCCGGCCTGACACCCGATGCCAAAAAGCAGGTGCGGAATTATCTGTGCAATTACGACACTCCCGACGATACGCTTTATCAGTCGCTCATCGGCCTCGCCCTGTCCAGCGTTGCAAGGGACTGCATCATCCCCATCCAGGACTACCTGGGACTGGACAATTCCGCCCGGATGAACAAGCCCGGAACCGTGGGCTTCAACTGGCGCTGGCGTCTGCTGCCGGGGCAGGCGACGGACGCGCTGGCACAGAAGCTGCTGTCCCTGGCCAAGCGCTACGGACGAGCCAACTGGGACGCCATCAACGCTGGGAAAGAAGCATAATGTAATAGGTGCATACCAGTGAAACTCGGCTGTTCGGATAAATTGCAGTTTGGCGGCGCAACCGCCTTGCCTCTCCCCATGGGAGAGGTGGCAAAAATCTTCGATTTTTGACGGAGAGGGTACGCTGTACCGATATACCCTCTCAGTCACCTGCGGTGACAGCTCTCCCAAAGGGAGAGCCAAGGGTGCTGCCGCACCAGTACGCCAAATTTCAATTTGCCGGTTTGCAGAGTTAAGATAATATGCCCATTTCAAAATATTGTTTTAAAAAATGTGAAAAACCTCTTGCCAAATGGGAAAAAGCATGGTATAATGCCATCGTAAACAGGTAGAATGTAGGAAAGAGAGGCGCGAGCGCCTCTCTTTCTTGCTGATTGCCGACGTTTTTTACCCAGGGAGGGTGTACCTATGAAAGTAACCGAACAGGTGGCGGCCTTTGCCGAACCCATCGTAAAGGAGCACGGCTGCGAGCTGTGGGACGTGGAATATGTCCGGGAGGGCAGCGATTATTTCCTGCGGCTGTATATCGATAAACAGGGCGGCGTGGACATTGACGACTGCGAGGCCATTTCCCGGGCCGTTGACCCGATTTTGGACGAGAAAGACCCCATTGCCGGGTCTTACCATTTTGAGGTCTGCTCCGCCGGACTGGAGCGGGCGCTGAAGCGGCCGTCGGATTTCCAGCGGTTCCTGGGCAGCCCTGTTACCGTCAAGCTCTACCGTCCCCAAGAGGGCAGGAAGGAAATTCCCTGCGTTCTGCGCGCTTACGAGGACGGCCGGATCACCGTGGAAGCCGGGAACAAGACCATTACCTTTGAAAAATCCGAGGTCGCCATGGTGCGGCTTCGCGTGGAATTCTGATAGGAGGACAGAATCATGGCAAGAAAGACAGCCAAAAAGCAGGCGGAAGCCCCCAAGGTTGACATCGGCGCGGAGATTTTCGCGTCTCTGCGGGAGCTGGAGAAGCTCAAGGGCATCCCTGTTGATTATATGGTGGAGCGCCTGAAGCAGGCGCTGACCAACGCCTACCGCAAGGATCGGGAGGATCGCCGGGACGTGCCCGCGGACAATGTGGTGGTTGACCTGAGCGAGCAGGGTCTGTCCATGCACATCGTCAAGACCGCCGTGGAGGAGGTGGAGGATACCGCTCTGGAGATTCCCATTGACGCCGCCCGGAACTATAACCCCGACGTTCAGGTGGGAGATCCCGTGAACATTCCCGTGGACATTCAGAAGTTCGGACGCATTGCCGCCCAGACCGCCAAGCAGGTGGTCATTCAGGGCATCCGGGAAGCCGAGCGGGGCGTGGTCTACGAAAGCTACTCCAACAAGGCACAGGAGCTGATGACCGGCACCGTGCTGCGCATCGACCCCGTCAGCGGCGATATGTTCGTCCGCATCGGTCAGGGCAATGAAGCCTCCGACGCCGTCCTCCGGGCCAGCGAGCAGATTCCCGGGGAGACCCACCGGGAGGGAGACCTGATCCGGGTCTACGTCCTGGAAGTCCATAAGATGGGTCGCGGCCCGCTGGTGCACGTCTCCCGCACCCATCCCAATCTGGTGCGCCGGCTGTTTGAGCTGGAGACCCCTGAGATTGCCGACGGTCAGGTGGAAATCCGCAACATTGCCCGGGAAGCCGGTTCCCGCTCCAAGATGGCGGTGCGAGCCACCATGGAGGGCATCGATCCCGTCGGAGCCTGCGTCGGCCCCCATGGCGGACGTGTAGGCGCGGTCGTCAGAGAGCTGGGCGGCGAGAAGATCGACATTGTGGTGTGGAGCGAGGATCCCTGCGAGTATGTCCGGGCGGCGCTGAGCCCGGCTGACGTGGTTTCCGTCTCCCTCATTCCCGGTCAGAAGGCCTGCCGCGTCATCGTTCCCGATGACCAGCTGTCCCTCGCCATCGGCAAGGAGGGGCAGAACGCCCGGCTGGCTGCCCGCCTCACCGGCTATAAAATCGACATCAAGCCCGCCTCTCAGGCGGAGCCCGCAGAAGATAATGCAGAATGATAAATGCGAAATGCAGAATTGAAACATCTGGGGATTCCCAGAAAATTTTGCATTCAGCGTTTACGATTTCGCATTTCATTGAGAGGAGGGAGCGCCTGTGCAGAAGAAAATTCCCCAGCGGCAGTGTATGGGCTGCCGGGAGCGGAAGGCCAAGCGGGAGCTGATCCGGGTCGTCCGCAGCCCCGAGGGCGAGGTCAGTCTGGACTTCAGCGGCAAGAAAAACGGTCGGGGCGCTTACATCTGCCCCAATCCCGAGTGCCTGAAAAAAGCCATCCGCTCCAAGGCTCTGGATCGCAGCCTGGAGGTGACCATCCCCGAGGAGGTCTACCAGCGGCTGGAGAAGGAAATGGAGGGCGGGCATGCATAAAGCGCTGCAATATCTGTCCATCGCCCGGAAGGGCGGCATGGCGGAGCTGGGCGAGGAGCCGGTGGGTGCCGCCGCCCGGGCGGGAAAGGCTCACCTGATCCTGGTGGCTGCCGACGCCTCCGACCACACCTGGCGGCGGGCAAAGTCCTTCGCCGCCGGAACCGACCAGCAGTGCGTCCGCCTGAAAGCGACCAAAGAGGAAATGGGCGTTGCTGTGGGCAGAACCAGCCTCGCTATTGCCGCCGTCACCGACGTCCGGCTGGCGCTGGCGCTGGTCACGGCTCTGGACGAGCCGGAAACCCATGAACAGACCCTTGCGGTCCTCACAGCCAAGGCCGAAAAAGTGAAAAAGCACCAGGCCGAGGCCAAAGCCCACGCCCGGAATGTGCGCAAAGGAAAGAAGTAAGTGTTCAAGTTGAAAGCGGAAAGTTGAAAGTGGAAAGTACAGTTCCAACCTTTCCACTATCCATTTTCCACTTTCAACTCCATCGAAATTGTGGAGGTGCGTTTTATCGTATGAGTTTCGTGAAGTATCGTTTGAAGGAGGTCGCGGCGGACTTTGGCGTTGCGCCGAAGGTGATCGCGGAAATCATCTCCAAGTTTTTTGAGAAGCCCAAATCCAATACCCAGGTTCTGACGGACGAGGAACTGAACGTCGTGTTCGACTACATGACCCAGCACAACCAGATCGCGTCTCTGGAGCAGGTGTTCGCCGTGAAGCCCGCCCCCAAGGCGGAGCCGCCCAAGGTCGAAGCCCCCAAAGCCGAGGCTCCCAAGGCGCAGCAGCCCAAGCCCCAGCAGAGCGCGCAGCAGAGCCAGAATCCCTCCCGTCCCCAGAGCGGGGCGCAGAACGCCCAGAGTCCCAAAGCCGAAAAGCCCAAGGAGCCGGAACGCAAGCGGGAGCGCCGGGTGGTGGACACCTCCGCCGTACAGGTCAACGCCGGTCGTTTCGCCGACGTGGACAATCTGGTTTCCGAGAAGGTGCAGAATTATCAGGGCGGCAAGCAGCGCATCGGCGGCAAGAAGGGTCAGCAGGGCAACAAGCAGCAGTCCGGCAAGTTCAAGGGCAATAAGTCCCGGAACGAAGAGCAGGAGAAGATGCGCCGCCTGCAGATGGAGGTTGCCCGGAAGGCACCCGTCACCGTGAAGATCCCCGACGAGATCACCGTGGGCGAGCTGGCCTCCCGGATGAAGAAAACCGCCGGAGAGGTCATCAAGTGCCTGATGAAGAACGGCGTCATGGCTGCCATCAACCAGGTCATTGACTTCGACACCGCCGAGTTCGTCGCCACTGAGATGGGCTGCAAGGTGGAGAAGGAAGTCACCGTCACCATCGAGGAGCAGATCATCGACGACCATGTGGATACCGCGGAGGAGCTCCAGACCCGGGCTCCCGTGGTGGTGGTCATGGGTCACGTGGATCACGGCAAGACCTCTCTGCTGGACGCCATCCGCAAGACCTCTGTCACCGCTGGGGAAGCCGGCGGCATCACCCAGCACATCGGCGCCTATACCGTGGACGTGAACGGCAATATGGTCACCTTCCTGGATACTCCCGGTCACGCGGCCTTTACCTCCATGCGCGCCCGGGGCGCCAAGTCCACGGACATCGCCATTCTGGTGGTGGCTGCCGACGACGGCATCATGCCCCAGACCGTGGAGTCCATCAACCACGCCAAGGCTGCCAACGTGCCCATCATCGTTGCCATCAACAAGATGGATAAGCCCACCGCCAACCCCGACAAGATCAAGGAGCAGCTGACCAAGTACGACCTGATCCCCGAGGAGTGGGGCGGCGAGACCGTCATCTGCCCCATCTCCGCCAAGACCGGTATGGGTCTGGACAATCTGCTGGAAATGGTCATCCTCACCGCCGAGGTGCTGGAATTGAAGGCCAATCCCAACCGCCGGGCCAAGGGCACCGTCATCGAGGCTCGTCTGGACAAGGCCCGCGGCCCCGTGGCGACGCTGCTGGTGCAGAACGGTACCCTGAAGCAGGGCGATATTGTGATCGCGGGCACCTCTGTGGGCCGCGTCCGGGTGATGACCAACGATAAAGGCCGCACCGTCAAGACCGCTGGCCCCTCCGTGCCCGTGGAGATCACCGGCCTTGCCGACGTGCCCACCCCCGGCGACGAGTTCAACGTGGTCACCGACGAGCGCATGGCTCGGGAACTGGTGGAGCAGCGCCGTCAGGCTCAGAAGGACGCTTTGGCAAAGCTGAATCAGAAGGTCACGCTGGATAACCTGTTCGCCAAGATGCAGGAGGGCGAGATGAAGGAACTGCCCCTGATCGTCAAGGCTGACGTTCAGGGCTCCGCCGAGGCGCTGAAATCCTCCCTGGAGAAGATCTCCAACGAGGAAGTCCGGGTTCGGGTCATCCATGCGGGCGTTGGCGCTATCAACGAAAGCGACATCCTGCTGGCCTCCACCGCGGGAGCCATCGTGGTGGGCTTCAACGTCCGTCCCGACGCCGCCGCCGCTGCCAGCGCCCACCGAGCCAACGTGGATATGCGGTTCTACCGGGTCATCTACGACGCCATCGACGAGATCGAGGCTGCCATGAAGGGCATGCTGGCACCCAAGTTTGAGGAAGCGGTCATCGGTCACGCAGAGGTACGCATGACCTACAAGGTCAGCGCCATCGGCACCATCGCCGGCTGTATGGTCAAGGACGGCAAGGTCACCCGGGATTCCCAGGTGCGCATCCTCCGGGACAACATTGTCATCCACGAGGGCGAGATCGGCTCTCTGCAGCGCTTCAAGGACGCGGTGAAGGAAGTCACTGCCGGCTACGAGTGCGGCATGAGCGTTGTCAAGTACAACGACATCAAGGAAGGCGACATCTTCGAGTTCTTCGTCATGCAGGAAGTCAAGCAATAACAGGGTTCTGCCGCGCCGCCTAACGCGGCGCGGCACGATTTTGCGGGGATGCCCCCGCGGGCAATGCGTGCCCAGGTGGTTTGTAGTCGCTACGCCATTGGGTACGGCTCGGTTCGTTACCGGGCGGCAAATTGCAGCTTTGCGCGCAGCGCTCAAGGCTTCTCCTTGAGGAGAAGCTGTCAAAAATCTTTGATTTTTGACTGATGAGGTGGCGGCCAGTGGCCGCTGACAATGCGTGCCCGGGCGGTCTATAATCGTCACGCCATTGGGTGCGGCTCGGTTCGTTACGGGATACCAAAGATGAGGTGTGCGGTACCCGTGTACGATAAGAAAAGCATTTCGGCGAAT
>JAQXPK010000128.1 GCA_029100605.1 Bacillota bacterium
ACGCCGTACATACTCATGTGGTCGCCATTGTAGGTGCACCAGCCGAGAGCCAGCTCGCTCAAATCCCCGGTACCCACCACAATGCCCCCCACCACGCTGGCGTAATCCATGAGAATCTGGGTGCGTTCCCGCGCCTGGGAGTTTTCGTAGGTGCCGTCGTGTACTTCCGGGTCGTGGCCGATGTCGGAAAAGTGGAGGTTCACCGCGTCTTTGATGTTGATTTCCTTGGCGGACACTCCCAGAGTCCGCATCAGCTCCCAGGAATTGCGATAGGTTCGGTCGGAGGTGCCAAAACAGGGCATGGTGACACCGCAGACATCGGAGGCGGGGCGTCCCAGGCGGCGCATGGCCTCCACGGACACCAGAAGCGCCAGGGTGGAATCCAAACCGCCGGAAATTCCGATAACGGCCTTGGCGCTGCCAAGAATGGACAATCTCTGTTTCAGCCCCGCCACCTGCATCTGGAAAATTTCCATGCAGCGTTGCACCCGATCCTGCTTTCCGGAGGGCACAAAGGGCAGCTTTTGCAGCGGATACCGCGTTCCGTCTGAGCGCAGCTTGTGCGCATGGGTATTTACCACGGCGGCGGGTTCGCCTCGGTGCTGCCGCGACGCGTCCTGGAAACTCTTGTTCTTCCGGCGATCTGCGCGAATTCTGCCAAGGTCGCAGTCTGCGATGAGCAGATAGTCCGTGGCAATCGGTTCCTTCGTCTCCCCAAGCAGCGTGCCATTCTCGCCGATCAGGCACTGTCCGGAGAAAATCAGATCCTGGGTGGACTCCGTGGAACCGGCGGAGCAGTAGGCGTAGACGCAGTTCAGGGCGGCGGACTGGTGCTTCACCAGATCCCGGCGGTAGGCGCGTTTGCCGATGGTCTCATTGGAGGCGGACAAGTTCAGAATCACCTCCGCGCCGCTTAAGGCCAGCAAGGTGGAGGGCGGCAGAGGCGTCCACAGATCCTCGCAGATCTCGATGCCCACCATGGCGCTGCCAACGGAGAACACCGCCTTGGGGAGAATCGGGACAGTCTGTCCATTCAGCTCAACGGCAGCATCCGTCAAACCCGCCCCGGAGGAAAACCAACGCTTTTCGTAAAACTCATTGTAGTTTGGAATATAGGTTTTGGGCACCAGGGCGTGAACCGTGCCGCCGGAAATCACCGCCGCGCAGTTGAGCATCCCCGCTCCGTCCCGGACGGGCAGACCCACCACCGCGGTGATACCGGGATGAGCTTTGGAACAGGCGGCAATTTCGCCAATGCCATTCTGAACGCCCTCCCACAGCGCGTCCTGGAAAAACAGATCCTGGCAGGTATACCCGGTGAGCGCCATTTCCGGAAACAGAACGATGTCAGCCTGCTGCTCGTCAGCTTTCTTCAGATAGGCGCAGATGTCCTCTGTGTTCTTTGCCACGTCTCCCACCCGTACTGCCGGTACGGCGCAGGCGATTCGGATAAAATCCAGCATAACGCAGCCTCCCGCTTTCGTTTTGATTATCATACCACATTCTTTCCGTTTTGCAAAGGATAAATCATATTGCCTGCGTTTCCTTTGCTAGATTTATCCGCATAACCTCTGACGTTTATTGATCGCTTCTATTCGGCTACCGATTGACATTTCACAGCTATTTCGTTATACTGAGATCAGTTATTGATGAGCGACCGTATGCTCTCATTT
Source organism: Bacillota bacterium (assembly GCA_029100605.1). Lineage (GTDB taxonomy): Bacteria > Bacillota > Clostridia > Oscillospirales > Oscillospiraceae > Faecousia. The sequence goes on from JAQXPK010000128.1 coordinate 1,674, forward strand.
TATAGAAAGAGGCAAAATCATGAAGTATATCGCTGAAAAAGAGGAATTTTCACGTCGGCTAAAAGAATTTGCCGGAGGCTTAAGCACCTATATTGCGAAAAATGACGAATGGACAGTCCGTGGTTTCATTGATATTTTTAAAAATATTCACACCATTTCTTCTGATACAAAGATCATTTCAAAAGTTCTGGAACTGCATCTATTCCCACATTTTCTTTCTTTTGCTGAAGAAATAGGATATGACATTGAACTAGCGGCTTGTCAAAACTGGTATCCAGATTTGACCTTCATTTCCAAGGTAAATCCCCAGCTTAAATTTGCTGTTGACTTGAAGACAACATACCGGGATGAAAAGTATCCAGACTTCTGCAATGGCTTCACCCTTGGTTCCCATGGTGAGTATTTTGTTGATCGTAACAGTACAAAGAACATTCAATACCCGTATTCTGCGTACAGCGGGCATTTCTGCCTTGGAATAATTTATTCGCGTGCAAGCCTTGACCAGCGGGAAGAAACGCAGATTTACCCGATCAGCGAACTTGACAGCATCCCGCCTGTCATAAAGAATTTTTTATTTTTCGCTGAGGAAAAGTGGAAGATTGCAAGCGATAAGAGCGGCAGCGGCAACACAGCCAATATTGGCAGTATTCAAAACATCGATGATATTTTGCATGGTAACGGGGTTTTTGCAAAGGCAGGTGAAAACCTCTTTGACGAGTACTGGGCTAACTTTGGAAAAATAGACATTTTTGTAAATGGCAAATCCAAAAAAATAACATCTTTTGGTGAGTACTTGCAGTATCGTGGTTTATCTGAAAAGTTAAATAATCCGAGAGCATCAAAGAGGAAAGCAACGTGAGAGAAAAGGTTTTTGTTCCTCCGATCAAGATACAGGGTATCAAAACCAAATTAGTTCCCCTGATCCGGCATAACGTCATTATGGATAGCGATTCCGTCTGGATTGAGCCGTTTATGGGTTCTGGCGTTGTGGGTTTCAATGTTGAACCACATTATGCTATATTTGCCGATATCAACCCGCATATTATCGAATTCTACAATCAGATTAAATCCGGGATAATTACGCCACATTCTGTACGAGCGTTTCTTGAGCAGGAAGGTAAGCAATTAGAAGAGAGTAACGGAGAATATTATTATACGGTTCGCGCTCGTTTTAACAAGGAACACAATCCCCTGGACTTTCTGTTCCTGAACAGATCCTGTTTTAACGGGATGATTCGATTTAACCAAGGCTATGAATTTAATGTTCCGTATGGTCATAAACCGCAGAGGTTTTCTAAAGCCTATATCACGAAAATCGTCAACCAGGTAGCCCATATAGCTGATCTGCTTCAACAGCATTCCTGGGATTTTCTCTGCCAGTCTTTTGAAACCACAATCGCAATGGCTAATCCGGGGGACTTTGTTTACTGTGACCCACCATATATCGGTAGGAATGTCGATTATTATGACAGTTGGGATGAAAATTCGGAAATCACGTTGCATGATTCATTGTTGAAAACCAGTGCAAAGTTTATGCTGTCAACCTGGGATCACAACGTCTATAGATGCAATCCGTATATCGAATCAATTTGGGAAGACTGCTGGAAAATAACACAGGAGCACTTTTATTTTGTTGGCGCAAAAGTTGAGAATCGGGGCTCTGTCGTAGAAGCCCTTCTCACCAACTACGCTCCAACAGGAAGCGGGAACCAGTTACTTGCAGAAAATGAGCAGTTGACACTGTTTGACGATGCTGCCGTGATGTAGTGCCGAAATGATACGATTGCTATACTCATGCTAGTACCCCGTTCAGAAGTAACAGCAATGGTTGTCACTTCTGAACGGGGCATTTTCCATTCTCTGTTATCTACAAACTCCCGCCATTGCTTTCAGCTTTTCCGCCAGATCCGTCTGCTCCCAGGGACGGTTGGAAATACCGAAGTGACCGTTTTCCGCCGTGTCCAGGTAGATCGGGCGGCGGAGATTCAGCTTTTGGATAATTCCGGCAGGGGTCAAATCACAGGTTCCCCTGAGAAGCGCAGTCATTTTTTCGTCGGAAATGACCCCGGTGCCAAAGCTGTCCACCCGAAGGGACACCGGTTCCGCCACGCCGATGGCATAAGCCAGCTGCACCTGAACCCGGTCTGCAAGCCCCGCTGCCACCAGATTCTTCGCCATGTACCGCGCCATGTACGCGCCGCTGCGATCCACCTTCGTGGGGTCCTTCCCGGAAAACGCGCCGCCGCCATGAGAGAAATAGCCGCCGTAGGTATCCACGATGATCTTCCGCCCGGTCAGGCCGGTGTCCCCGTTTGGCCCGCCGATGACAAACTGACCGGTAGGGTTGATGTAAATGTGAGCGACCTCCCCGATGGAAAAGCCATAGTTCTCCAGCACCGGGGCGATCACCTGCTCCCGGACAAACCGGCGAAGCGCCTCAATCGCAAGCTCCCGGCTGTGCATCACGGATACCACCACGGTATCAATTCCGATGACGTGACCCTGTTCGTCAAATTCCACCGTCACCTGGGTCTTTCCGTCAGGACGGAGTAGGTCGGTCTGTCGGATGCACTGGGTCAACCGGTCACAAAGCGCACGGCTGAGAGCGGCAGGCAGAGGCATCAGCTCCGGGGTCTGGGCGCAGGCGCCGCCGAACATCATCCCCTGATCTCCCGCGCCGCCCACGGTGTCGTTGGTACCCAGGGCAATGTCGGCGGACTGGGTGTGAATGCGGCACTGGATCTCCACCGTATCCGCGTCAAAACCATCCCCGGGATGCACATAGCCGATGCGCCGGATGGTTTGGCGGGCAACAGACGCATAGTCCACCTCTGCCCGGGTGGTGATCTCGCCGCAGATCATGCAAAAGTCGGTGGTGACCATGGTTTCGCAGGCCACCCTGGAGACAGGATCCTGGGCAAGGCAGGCGTCCAGGATGGCGTCGGAGATGGCGTCCGCCACCTTGTCCGGGTGACCACAGGTCACGCATTCTGAGGTGAAGAGTCTTTTCTCCATGTTTGTTTTTCCTTTCTGTATTCAAAAATAAAGAAAAACCGCACACCGAAGATTCGATGTGCGCATATAAAATCGAATCCTCATCTTTCGTTGCCGCCGGATTTGGCACCTTTTCCTTTCGGACAGGCTGCCGGGTTTCATCGGGCCGTTCCCTCCACCGCTCTTGATAAGGCTTGTATGCAGTTCGGTTTCTTATTTTACATGGTTTGGTCAAAATGTCAAGAGATTTCTTCCAACGTTCACAAATCCGTTGTAGACATTTGCATGGAATGCTGATAGAATGGGAATACGTTACATTAGGAGTTGAGCCAAGTGAAAAACCTTCGCAAAAAGTTCGAGCTTTTCTGCCTCCGAAACCGGGACAAGGGTATTCCCAACCTGATGCTCTATATCGTCATTGGCACCGCCATCGTGTACCTGTTCAGCGTGATGTCCGGAAACGCCGTGCTGTACAACATTCTCTGCTTTGACCGGGCGAGCATTCTTCGGGGGCAGATCTGGAGGCTGTTTACCTACCCGCTGACCTATAACGCTGGAAATATCCTCCTCACCGCCGTCGTCCTGTTCTGCTATTACTCTCTGGGACGTTCGATGGAGAATATCTGGGGCACCCTGCGGTTTAATCTGTACTACCTCACCGGTATGGTGATGATGGACGTTTACTGCATGATCTTTGGCGGCCGCGCCAGCGTGACCTACCTGAACCTGAGCCTGTTTCTCAGCTATGCCACGCTGTTCCCCGACGCGAATTTCCTGCTGTTTTTTATCATTCCCATTCGGGCGTGGATTTTCGCCCTGATTGATCTTGCCATGGTGCTCCTCAGTCTGATCACCGATCCCTTCCCCTACAACCTATTCTCCGTGATTTCCCTGGCAAACTATTTTCTCTTCTTTGGCAAGGATGTGCTGAATGTGATTCCCATGTCCTGGCGGGTTAAGGTCGCCAGTCTATTCCAACGCAGCCCCAGAAAGCCAAAGGCAAAGGTCATCCCCTTTGACGCAGGCTCCCATCAGGCGTCCAACGCCTCGGCAAAAGCGCCCTACACCCACCGCTGCACCATATGCGGCAGAACGGACGTGACGAATCCCGAGCTGGAATTCCGCTACTGCTCCAAGTGCAAGGGCTACTACTGCTACTGTCAGGATCACATCAACAACCACACCCACATTCAATAACCGTCCTTTCCCGAAAGAAACTAATATTTTGTCAAATTACTCTTGCATTATTCCACCACCCGTGGTATAATGTCCGCAGCTACTGAACAAGGAGACTTTTCCATGGTCACCATGAACACTTCTGCCCACTTCTACTTTTACTACTATTACTTTTTTACCGGGAAAAAGTAATAGCGATTTGTGCTGCAGAGAATTTCAGGAGCTTCCAAGGGTATTGCAAAACGCCGCACGAATTGCCGTGCGGCGTATTTTTATTGAGGAGATGGAAAACATGATCGCAGTTCTCAAAAACGGCACCACCCCTGACCAGGTTCAGCATCTGGTGGACTGGCTCAAGAATATGAATCTGGATGTCCACATTTCTCAGGGCGCTGAGGTCACCATTCTGGGTCTCATCGGCGACACCAGCCGGGTGGATATTGACCTTCTGAAAAGTTTGGAAATGGTGGAGACCGTCAAGCGGGTGTCCGAGCCGTTTAAGCAGGCCAATCGGAAATTTCACCCCCTGGATACCATCATTGAGGTGGGTAACGCCCGCATCGGCGGCGGCTACTTCGCCATGATCGCCGGGCCATGCAGCGTGGAAAACGAGGATCAGATCATCGAGGTTGCCACCGCTGTCAAGCAGTCCGGGGCAAACATACTCCGGGGCGGCGCGTTTAAGCCCCGTACGTCCCCCTACGCGTTCCAGGGGCTCAAGGACGAGGGTATCCGCCTGCTGCTGAAGGCCAAAAAGGCCACGGGACTTCCCATTGTCACGGAGATCATGAACATCTCCACCCTCGACCTGTTCGATGACGTGGACATTATCCAGGTGGGCGCCCGGAATATGCAGAACTTTGACCTTCTGAAGGAGCTGGGCAAAACCAACAAACCCATTCTCCTCAAGCGAGGCCTTGCCAACACCCTTCAGGAGCTGCTCATGAGCGCCGAATATATCATGAGCGAGGGCAACAGCAAGGTCATCCTCTGCGAGCGGGGCATCCGCACCTTTGAAACCGCCACCCGGAACACCCTGGATCTCTCCGCCGTTCCCGTGCTCCACAGCCTGTCCCACCTGCCGGTGGTCATCGACCCCAGCCACGCCACCGGCAAGGCCAATCTGGTGGCTCCCATGGCCTACGCTGCCACCGCCGCCGGTGCCGACGGCATCATGATCGAGGTGCACAACAACCCTGCCTGTGCCCTGTGCGACGGTGCGCAGTCCCTGACGCCGCCCCAGTTTGACGAAATTGCCCGGAAGGTGCGGCAGATTCGTGAGGTCATCGCATGAAAGTCGGAATTTTGGGTCTGGGACTCATCGGCGGCTCCCTGGCACGAGCCTACGCCCTGGAAGGGCACACCGTGTACGCCATCCAGCGAAATGAGAGTATGCTCTCCTTCGCCATGCTCTCCGGTGCCGTTCACGGCAGACTGGATGAGAAAACCATCCCGGAGTGCGATCTGATTCTGCTTGCCATCTACCCCGGCGGCTGTGCGCAATGGCTGGAACGCAACGCCCATTTGGTCTCCAAAGACGCGTTGGTTATGGACTGCTGCGGCATCAAGCGTGAGGTCTGCGCCCGGTGCTTCCCCTTGGCGGAGCAGTACGGCTTTTCCTTTGTGGGCGGGCACCCTATGGCAGGCTCCCAATTCTCCGGCTTTAAGTACAGCCGGGCTGACCTGTTCACCGGCGCGCCCATGGTGCTGGTGCCCCCGGTTTTCGACGATATTTTGCTTCTGGATCGGGTGAAGGAAGATCTGAAGCCCTGCCATTTTGGTTCCTTCTCCGTGACCACGGCGGAAGAGCACGACAAGATGATCGCCTTTACCTCCCAGATGCCTCATATTTTAAGCAACGCCTTCATCAAGTCCCCAACAGCCCTGAAGCATAAGGGCTTCTCCGCCGGCAGCTACAAGGATCTGACCCGGGTTGCCTGGCTGAATCCTCAGATGTGGGCGGAGCTGTTTCTGGAAAACAAGGATAACGTCCTGTTTGAGCTGGACACCTATCTTGCCAATCTTCAGGCCTACCGGGATGCCATCGCGGCAGGCGACGAAGAAAAACTGACCGTCCTTCTGGAAGAGGGCAAGGGCCGTAAAGAGGAGGTGGACGGATGAATACCGTTACCGTCCGTGCCTCCAGGCAGTATGACATTCTCATCGGCTCCGGACTGCTACCCACCCTGGGCGCGGAAGCGAAAAAGCTGGGAAACGCCCGGAAGATCTGCCTCGTCAGTGAATCCACCGTATATCCTCTCTTCGGGAAAACGGCGGAGGACAGTCTGAAAGCCGCAGGTTTTTCCGTGGTAAGCTATGTCTTTCCCGCCGGGGAAGAAAGGAAAAATGGGACTGTATTTCTGGATTTATTGAACTTTCTGGCAGAAAACAAGCTGACCCGCTCTGATATGGTCGTCGCTCTGGGCGGCGGCGTGGTGGGAGATCTGGCGGGCTTTGCCGCCGCCTGCTTCCTCCGGGGCATCCGTTTCATTCAGGTGCCCACAACCCTGCTGGCAGCAGTGGATTCCTCCGTAGGGGGAAAAACCGCCATCGACCTGCCCGCCGGAAAGAATCTGGCGGGAGCCTTCTGCCAGCCCAGTCTGGTGCTGTGCGATACCGATACCCTGCGCTCCCTGCCGGAAGAAATTTTCCGGGACGGCTGCGCCGAGGTCATCAAGTACGGCGTGCTGTACGATAAGGCGCTGTTTTCCCATCTGGAGGAGAAGGGGCTTGCCTTTGACCGGGAAACGGTCATCACCCGGTGTGTAGAGTTAAAACGAGACGTGGTCATGGAGGACGAATTTGACACTGGCGCCCGGATGAAGCTGAATCTGGGGCACACCTTCGGTCACGGAATTGAGGCAAAGAGCCGCTTTTCTGTATCCCATGGGAAAGCCGTTGCCACCGGACTTGCCATTGTCACCCGGGCTTACCCCTGTGCCGATACACCCCGGATTCTGTCACTTTTGGAGAAATTCGGTCTGCCCACCAAAACGGACTACACCGTGGACGACCTGTATGCCTACACCCTATCCGACAAAAAAAGAACCGGGGGCACGGTGAATCTCATTGTCCCCCGAGCCATCGGCAGCTGCGACATTGTTCCCACGCCGGTGGAATCCCTGAAATCCATCCTTCAGGCAGGTCTTTGATATGGACATCACCATCACCCCAAGGAAACTCGTCGGGGAAATCGCTGCCATTCCCTCTAAATCCCAGGCACACCGTCTGCTGATCTGCGCTGCCTTTGCCGATGCGCCCACTACCCTTCTCTGCCCCGAAACCAACCGGGACATTGACGCCACCGCCGGATGCTTAACCGCTTTGGGCGCGGACATCACCCGAACAGAGGCGGGCTATCGCATCGTTCCCGCACAGGCAGTTCCCCACTCCGCGATTCTGAACTGCCGCGACAGCGGCTCCACCCTGCGGTTTCTGCTGCCCGTGGTGGGAGCGCTGGGTATAGACGCGGTCTTTCGGTTGGAGGGCAGACTGCCCGGCCGTCCCCTGTCTCCTTTATGGGAGGAACTGGAGCGGATGGGCTGCGCCCTCAGCCGTCCCACACCGGACACCATTCGCTGTACAGGGCGGCTGAAAGCGGGAGATTTCACCATTGACGGCAGCGTTTCCAGCCAGTTCATCACCGGGCTTCTTTTTGCCGCCGCTCTGATCCCCGGGGAAAGCCGAATTCACCTAACCGGGAAGGTGGAATCCCGCCCCTATATCGATATGACCCGTCAGGCCATGGCCTTGTTTGGGCGGAATACCGACAATTTCGCCGTTGCGGGAGGAACACCCTTCCGCTCTCCCGGTACCGTGACCGTGGAGGGAGATTGGAGCAACGGCGCGTTTTTCCTGGCGGCGAAGGCTCTGGGAAACCCTGTTTTCGTAACAAACCTCGCACCGGATTCCCCCCAGGGGGATCGGGCGGTATCCAATCTGCTCCCGGCTCTGGAAAGCAACGTTGTCATTTCCGCCGCCGATATTCCCGATCTGGTGTCCATTCTCGCGGTGGTCGCGGCCTGCAAGCAGGGCGCGGTGTTTACGGACATCCGCCGACTCCGGCTGAAGGAGTCCGACCGGGTCGCTTCCGTCATTGCCACGCTGGAAGCTCTGGGGGGCAAAGCGGAGGCTGGGGAGAATACCCTCACCGTCTGGGGCACCGGCTTCACCGGCGGAACCGTGGATGCCATGAACGACCACCGCATTGCCATGTCCGCCGCCATCGCGGCGACGGCCTGTAAAACGCCCGTTACGATTCTGGGTGCCCAGTGCGTGGAAAAATCCTATCCCCAGTTTTGGAAAGAATACGCCCGATTAGGAGGGAATTATGAGCAGTACCTACGGTGAAAATTTGAAATTGTCCATATTCGGGCAGTCCCATGGAGCCGGGATCGGCATGACCCTGGACGGCATTCCCGCGGGACTTCCCGTGGATCTGGATGATTTGCAGACCTTCCTCAATCGCCGCTCGCCGGGGCAGAACGTCTGGTCGACGCCCCGGAAAGAGGAGGATCGTCCGGAGTTCCTAAGCGGGATTCTGGACGGTTTCACCTGCGGCGCACCCATTGCGGCGGTCATCCGCAACACAAACACCCGCTCGGGGGACTATGACAACCTGAAGGACTGCCCCCGCCCCGGTCACGCGGATTACACCGCCCAAGTCAAGTACGGCGGATTTCAGGACACCGCCGGAGGCGGTCACTTCTCCGGGCGGCTCACCGCTCCCCTGTGCATTGCCGGGGGACTGTGCAGGCAGTGGCTGGCGGAGAGTGGCATTGCTGTCGCTGCCCACATTGCCGCCATCGCCGGTGTCCAGGACACCCCCTTTGACCCCCTCGAGCCGGAAGTCAACGCTGTCCGCCCGGAATGGCCGGTACTCAACGCCGAGGCTGGCGCGGAAATGCGCTCTGCCATTGACGCCGCCCGGATGGACTGCGACAGCGTGGGCGGCATCGTGGAATGCGCCATCACCGGTCTGCCCGCCGGCATCGGCGAGCCTATGTTCGGCGGCGTGGAAAGCCGGATCGCCCAGATCGTCTACGGCATTCCTGCCGTCAAGGGCGTGGAATTCGGCACAGGCTTCGCCGCCGCAGCGAGCCGGGGCAGCGGGAATAACGACGCGTTTACCGTCACCGAGGGAAAGATCCGCACCGTGACCAACCGCAGCGGCGGGATTTTAGGCGGCATCACCAGTGGAATGCCCGTCCTTTTCCGGGTCGCCTTCAAGCCCACCCCCTCCATTTCCAAGCCGCAGCAGAGCGTGTCTCTGAGCCGGGGGGAAATCCAGGAGCTGATCGTCAAAGGCCGCCACGACCCCTGCATCGTCCCCCGGGCAGTGCCCGTTGTGGAAGCTGCCGCAGCCATTGCCATATTTGATCTGATTCTGGGCAACACCCGGACGGACAGGAGGAAACCGGAATGGACTTGAACGAAATCCGAGGAGAAATCGATAAAATTGACGACGAACTGGTGTGCCTTTTCTGCCAGCGGATGCACGCCGCCGCCCAGGTCGCCGACTACAAAAAGGCCAACAATCTTCCCATCCTCCAGCCTGCCCGGGAACGGGCGAAGCTCCAGGATGTTGCCGAGAAGGCCGGGCCGGAAATGGCGAATTACACCCGAGTGCTCTACTCCATGCTCTTTGAGTTGAGCCGCAGCTACCAGAGTAAGCGAAACGGCGAACCCAGCCCCCTCTATCAAAGAATCACGCAAGCCATTGAAAGCACTCCAAAGCTCTTCCCTCAGTCGCCCATGGTGGCCTGCCAGGGTGTGGAGGGCGCTTACTCCCAGATTGCCTGCGAAAAGATCTTCAAAAGTCCCCTGATCGTGTATTTTAAGTCCTTTGAGGCGGTATTCAACGCCATCGACCAGGGACTTTGCCAGTATGGCGTGCTGCCCATCGAGAACTCCACCGCCGGTTCCGTGAAGAAGGTATACGATCTGATGATCGAGCACAATTTCTCCATCGTCCGCACCTTCCGGCTGAAAATCGACCACAACCTTCTGGTCAATCCCGGCACGAAGCTCTCCGACATCAAGGAAGTGTACTCTCACGAGCAGGCCATCAGCCAGTGTGATAAATTTCTGCGCACCCTGCCCGGGGTCAACGTGATTCCTGTGGACAATACCGCCGTTGCCGCCCAGATGGTGGCTCAGTCCGGGCGGAAGGACGTGGCGGCTCTGTCCAGCCGAGCCTGCGCCGAGCTGTACGGTCTGGATTGCCTGCAATACTCCGTTCAGGACGAGGGCAACAACCGCACCCGTTTCATCTGCATCAGCCGGAATCTGGAAATTTACCCCGGCTCCGACAAAACCACCATCATGATGGTGCTGAACCACAAGCCCGGCGCGCTGTACAAGGTGCTGGCGCGGCTTTACACCCTGGGCATCAACGTCACCAAGCTGGAATCCCGCCCCATCCCCGACCGGGAATTCGAGTTCATGTTCTACTTTGACCTGGAAACCTCCATTTATTCCGAAGAATATGTCCAGCTCATGTGCGAGCTGGACGAGCTGTGCGAGGAATTTAAGTATCTCGGCAGCTATACGGAGGTGGTCTGATGCGGTGCGGCCTGCTTGGCAGAACGCTGGGGCACAGCTACTCCCCCCAGATTCACGCGTATCTCGGGGATTACGAATACGCCCTCTTTGAAAAAGAGCCGGAGGAACTGGAGGCCTTTCTAAAATATGGAGACTTCACCGGCCTGAACGTAACGATTCCCTACAAAAAAGCCGTCATTCCCTACTTAGACGCCCTGTCCCCGGCAGCGGAGGCGCTGGGAGCGGTGAACACCATCGTCCGCAGACCGGACGGCAGTCTCTTTGGGCACAACACCGACTACTTTGGCTTTGCCTATCTGGTCCGGCAAAGCGGTCTGCAAGTTGCCGAAAAAAAGGCGCTGGTGCTGGGCAGCGGCGGCGCGTCCAACACCGTAGTCGCCGTTCTGAGGGAGCTGGGGGCGGTGCCGGTGGTGATTTCCCGCACGGGAGAAAATAACTACGGGAATCTCAGCCGTCATAAGGACGCCGCAATTCTCGTCAACGCCACGCCCGTCGGGATGTACCCGAACACCGGCGTCTCTCCGGTGGATTTGCGGCTGTTTCCCAAGCTGGAAGGCGTGCTGGATGTAATCTACAACCCCGCCCGTACCCAGCTGCTGCTGGAGGCCGAGGCGCTTAGGCTGCCCTGCGCCAACGGGCTTTGGATGCTGGTTGCTCAGGCTAAGGAATCGGCGGAGTATTTTACTGGCACGACCATGGACGACGCGGTAATCCCCGCCATCCACGGAAAGCTCGCCGCCCAGATGCAGAACATCGTCCTCATCGGAATGCCGGGCTGCGGCAAAAGCACCGTGGGTGCTCTTGTCGCCCAAATCCTGGGTCGCAGACTTATGGACGTGGATTCCGAAATTGTTCGCCTTGCCGGTAAAACCATCCCGGAGATATTCGCCCAGGACGGCGAGGCCGCTTTCCGGGACTGGGAGACGAAGGTTCTATCAGAACTGGGAAAACAGTCCGGTCTCGTCATCGCCACCGGCGGGGGCTGCGTCACAATGCAGCGTAACTACCCGCTGCTTCATCAAAACGGTTATATCTTCTGGCTGCAGCGGGACATCGAAAAGCTGCCTACAGAGGGAAGACCCCTGTCTCAGGCAAATCCCCTTGAGACGCTTTACGCCCGCCGAAAAGAACGGTACGCCTCCTTCGCCGATTTCACCGTCGGCAACGACGCCGCCCCGGAGGATGCAGCCGCAGCCATCATCTCGCTTATGGGGGAAGGAATATGAAAATTCTGGTTATCAACGGCCCGAACCTGAATATGCTGGGTATCCGGGAACCGGGTATTTACGGGAAAAACACCTTTGCCGACCTGCTCCAGCTGCTGGCGGACACCGCAAAGGCGGAGAATCTGGAAGTTGAGCAGTATCAATCCAACCACGAGGGCGACCTGGTGGACAAAATACAGTCAGCCTACGGCAAGGTGGACGGCATCGTCATCAACCCCGCTGCCTACACCCACACCTCGGTTGCCATTCTGGACGCTCTGAAGGCCGTCTCCATCCCGGCGGTGGAGGTGCACATCTCCGACGTGGACGCCCGGGAACCTTTCCGGCAGATCTCCTACGCCGGCATGGCCTGTGTCAAGACCATCAAAGGCCACGGCCTGGAAGGGTATCGGGAAGCCATTTTGTACCTTAAAGAACGATATGGAAACAGGAAATGCGGAATGTGAATGTTGTATTTCCTCCGGACAGAATCATTTCCCATTTTTCTCCCCGCCACAGGCATAAAAATCCCGCTGCCTGGCGGGCAGCGGGGCGTTTTTTACTTGCGAAAGACCAGCAGCTTGCTGGCAATGTAATTGAGGACAACCACCAGAACGCTGGTGACCAGCTTCCAGATATTCCCGTTCCAGCCCAGGATGTCCACCGTCAGCAGCAGAATCAGCGTCTCCATCACGCCGGAGGCCACCCGGCAGCCCACAAATTTGCTCAGCTCCGGCAGGACGGTTTTGGCTGACCAGTCGTGACTCTTGAACACGAAGGGCTTGTTCGTCAGAAAGGCAAAGGCCACAGCCGCCACCCAGGCAACGGCGTTGCTGACAGCCGCCGATGCCCCCAACAGGTTGTAAAGGGGCAGATAAACCAGATAATTGACGACGGTGGTTAGCACACCGAAAATCAGATAGGTGACAATGTCCCAGTGCTTTTCCACCAAAGCGCGAATTTTTCGAAGCATTCTATTTCTCCTGACCTTTCTCACAGTCCCAGCTCTTCTCCCACCAGGACGAACTTGATCCGTCCCGCCGGGCGGCAGTTGCGGGTAATGAGAATCTGATTGCAAATACACGCCTCGCTTTTGCAGTCGGCACACTCACCCGTGACCGCGCAGGGTGTCAGCGTATCAAAGCGCTGCTGGTTCATGGGGGCGGCAACGGTTCTGGCCCGGGTCACAGCGCTCTCCAGGGTGTCCGTCACCTTGTTCATGCCGGCAATGACGATCACAGAATCCGGGCCGTAGGAAATCGCCGCCACCCGGTTGCCGGTTCCGTCAATATTCACCATCTGCCCGTCCAGGCTGATGGCGTTAGCTCCGGTGAGAAACACCTCCGCGCCCAGGCATTGCTTCATGATCGCCAGCCGCTCCTGCTGGGTCTTTCCCAAGTCCCGGTCAATGGCCCGGTACTCCCCTGTCCGCACGGCATCAATCAGCCCGATCTGCTGGGCGGACATAGCCCCGCCCCAGCCCACGCTGGCGCCCTTCGGAATCAGCTCCAGCGCCTTTTTCAGCGCCGCTGCCTTATCCGCACAGTAATACGCCTCAAAATGACGGCTCTGCAGATTCTTGATCAGCACCTGGGCACGCTTTTCATAGTATTGTTTCCTCGGATCCATTTGTCATCCCTCCATTTTTGTAATATCATACCGCATCGCGGCGGAAAAGTAAACCCCGTGAATCCAGATAGAGAGAGGTAATCCCCATGCAAAACATGAATTTCAAACGCAAGCTGCCCGTTCCCAAGGAAATCAAGGAGCAATATCCCCTGACCGATGAACTGGCAAAAATCAAGCAAGTCCGGGACGCTCAGATTGCCGATGTCTTTACCGGAAAAAGCGACAAGCTGGTGCTGATCATTGGCCCCTGCTCCGCCGACCGGGAGGACGCGGTTCTTACCTACTGCGAGCGTCTGGCAAAGCTCCAGGAGGTGGTATCCGACCGTCTGATTCTGATTCCCCGGGTCTACACCAACAAGCCCCGCACCACCGGCGACGGCTATAAAGGTCTTCTGCATCAGCCCGACCCGGAAAAAGGCTCGGATATGCTGGAGGGCGTCATCGCCATCCGCCGCCTGCACACCAATGTGCTGGCGAAAACCGGCCTGTCCACCGCCGACGAGATGCTCTACCCCGACAATTACCGCTACCTGTCCGACCTGCTGTCCTACGTGGCGGTGGGTGCCCGGAGCGTGGAAAATCAGGAGCACCGCCTGACTTGCAGCGGCATTGCCGTACCTGTGGGCATGAAAAATCCCACCAGCGGCGACATTTCCGTCATGCTCAACTCCATTCTCGCCGCCCAGCACCCCCACACCTTCATCTACCGGGGCTGGGAGGTGGACACCACTGGCAATCCCCTGGCTCACGCCATTTTGCGGGGGTATGTGAACAAGCACGGCGAGTCCCGTCCCAACTACCATTTTGAGGAATTGGAGTACCTGTACAACGCCTATGCCGCCAAGGGTCTCAAGAACATGGCGCTGATCGTGGATGCCAACCACTCCAACTCCGGGAAAAAGTACCAGGAACAGCCCAGAATCTGCAAGGAAGTGCTCCATTCCTGCCGCCACAGTGCCGACATCAAAGCCATGCTCAAGGGCTTTATGATCGAATCCTATTTGGAGCCAGGCTGTCAGAGGATCGGCGAGGGTGTCTACGGCAAGTCCATCACCGACCCCTGCATCGGCTGGGACGAGACGGTGCGTCTGGTTCAGGACATCGCGGAGCTGGTTTGAAGGAGGCGAATCCAAAATGACGGAAGAACAAATGCTGTCCATGGCCTATGAGGAAGGCTTCGCCGCCGCTGCGGTGATTGACACGTCGGAAATTGTCTTTGACCCGGCCTTTCGCCCCTACTGCGAGGAGAATCTCTGCGGGCAGTACGGCGTCAACTACGCCTGCCCGCCGGACTGCGGTTCCCCGGAGCAGATGAAGCGGAAGGTGCTCTCCCACAAAAAAGCGCTGGTGCTGCAAACCATATGGCAGGCAGCGAACTTTTCCGACACCCCAGCCATCAAGCAGGGAAAGGCCGCCCACAATGCCGCCGCCATTCGCCTCATGAAGCGTCTGCGGGAGCTGGGCTGTGACGGCTTTCTGGTCGGCGCCAGCGGCTGCGCCCTGTGCTCCCCCTGCGCCAAGCAGAAGGGCGAGCCCTGCCGTTTTCCCACGCTGCAATATTCCTGTATGTCCGCCTACTGCGTTTTCGTCAAAAAGCTGGCGGACGTAAGCGGCATGGAATACGACTGCGGCGACGGGCTGATCGCCTTTTTCGGAATGTACGTCTTTGACTGAACCTACCGTGATGTCCCCCATTTCCGGTTCGGAAATGGGGGACATTTTTCGTATCACAGGTTGGTGTAGCCCATCAGGCTTTCGTCCACCACGGCAGCCGTATCCCGGCCCTCCCGCAGCGCCCACACCACCAGGCTCTGACCTCGGCGCATATCGCCGCAGACAAAGACCTTGGGCTGGTTTGTAGCATATTTCACATCCGCTACGTTGCCACGTGGGGTGCGCTCCACCCCGAAAGCGTCGGCTACATAGCTCTCACAGCCCACAAAGCCGGCGGCAATCAGCACCAGATCGCACTCCACGGCGAATTCCTCGCCGGTGGGCACCATCACGCGCCTTCCGTCCACGACCTTGCTTTCCAGCCTGGCGATCAGAGCGCCGCAGACCTGTCCTGCCTCGTTCTTGTAGAATTCCTTGACGGTGGTCTGGTATTCCCGGGGATCCCGGCCGAACACGGCGATAGCCTCCTGCTGACCGTAGTCGGTTTTCAGCACCCGGGGCCACTCCGGCCAGGCGTTGCCGGGAGCCCGCCGCGTCGGCGGGCAGGGCATCATTTCCAGCTGGAGGATGCCCGTGCAGCCCTGCCGAATGGCGGTGCCCACGCAGTCGTTGCCCGTGTCGCCGCCACCGATGACCAGAACCTTCTTGTCCTTCGCTGTAATGGCTTTTCCATCGGCAAAGTTTGAATCCAGCAGGCTCTTGGTCACGCTGGTGAGGTAGTCCACAGCAAAGTGGATGCCCTCGGCGTCCCTCCCGGGGACGGTAATGTCTCTGGGCTGTTTGGCACCGCAGCAGAGAACCACCGCGTCGTAATTGTCCATCAACTCCTGGGCGGGAACGTCCCGTCCAACATCCGCGCCGGTGACAAATTCGATTCCCTCTTCCTCCAGAATCTTCACCCGGCGGTCGATGACCCACTTTTCCAGCTTCATGTTGGGAATGCCGTACATCAGCAGTCCGCCCACCCGGTCGGAGCGCTCGTACATGGTCACCTTATGCCCCCGCTTGTTGAGAAGGTCGGCTACGGACAGGCCGGAAGGGCCGGTGCCCACCACCGCCACCCGCTTGCCGGTGCGTGCCGGTGGAGGAACCGCGTGGATCACGCCGCTTTCGTAACCGTACTCCACGATCGCCCGCTCATTTTCCTTCACCGACACGGGACTGCCAGTAGCCATGCCGCAGGTGCAGGCGGCTTCGCACAGCGCCGGGCACACCCGGCTGGTAAACTCCGGGTAACGGTTGGTGGCAATCAGCCGTTTGGCAGCCAGATCCCAACGACCCTGATACACCAGGTCGTTCCATTCGGGGATCAGGTTGTTCAGGGGACAGCCGCTTGCCATACCGCCGATCATCATGCCGCTCTGGCAGAAGGGCACGCCGCAGTCCATGCACCGGGCACCCTGGGCCTGCTGTTCGTCACAGTGCAGCGGAATGTGAAATTCATTGAAATTCTGGATTCGCTCCTCAGGAGGGATCTCCCGGCTGGTCTGCCGGGAAATCTCCATAAATCCGGTCGGTTTTCCCATGGTTGACCCTCCTCACTTCCCGTTTTTCATGGCGTAGAACGCTTCGATCTGCGCCTGCTCACTGTCCTCGCCCTTTTCTTCCATCTGAGCAATGAGGCGGAGCATCTTATCGTAGTCGTGGGGCAGAACCTTCTTGAACTTCGGGAGATACTCGCCAAAATTCTCCAGGATCTCCTTGCCCCGGGGAGAGCCGGTGGCCTCCACATGTTCCCGAATCAGGTCTTTCAGCAGGGACACGTCGTATTTGTGCTCCACAGGTTCCAGTGACACCATGTCCTTGTTCACCCGCAGATAGAAGTCCCAGTCCTCGTCCAGCACGTAGGCGATGCCGCCGCTCATGCCCGCGGCAAAGTTCTTGCCGGTCTTGCCCAGCACCACCACAGTGCCGCCAGTCATGTATTCACAGCCGTGGTCGCCCACACCCTCCACAACGGCGGTGGCACCGGAGTTGCGGACGCAGAACCGCTCCCCCGCCGCGCCGCTGACAAATGCCTTGCCGCCGGTGGCGCCGTAAAGGGCTACGTTGCCGATGAGGATGTTCTCGCTGCGGTTATAGGTCACGTCCTCCGGCGGGTAGACGATGATCTTGCCCCCGGAGAGGCCCTTGCCTAAATAGTCGTTGCTGTCGCCGATCAGCTCAAGAGTCAGACCCTTGGGGATGAACGCGCCGAAGCTCTGTCCGCCGTAGCCGGTGCAGGTGACATGGAAGGTGTCGTCCGGGAGAGTGTTGCCGAATTTGGCGGTGATCTCGCTGCCAAAGATGGTGCCAAAGGCGCGATCCGTGTTGCCCACCTCCAGCTTGACCGTCATGGGCTTGGGATCTGCCATGTCGAAGCTCTTTTTGAACCGCTTCATCAGCACCTTCATATCCGGTGTCTGCTCCAGCTTGAAGTCGTACACCGCCTTGGGGTCAAAGTGGACGTTGGTGTTTTCCACCAACGGATTGTGGAGAAGCCCGGACAGATCCATTTCGCTGGCACGGGAGCCGGCGGGGGCGGGGCGAACCTTCAGAAGGTCGGTGCGGCCCACCAGCTCATCCACGGTGCGGACGCCAAGCTTCGCCATGTATTCCCGCAGCTCCTGAGCCATGAACTTCATGAAATTCATAACATACTCAGGCTTGCCGATGAACTTTTTCCGCAGCTCCGGGTTCTGGGTGCAGATGCCCATGGGGCAGGTATCCAGATTGCACACCCGCATCATCACGCAGCCCATGGCCACCAGCGGGCCGGTGCCAAAGCCGAATTCCTCCGCGCCCAGCATGGCGGCAATGGCAACGTCCCGTCCGGTCATGAGTTTGCTGTCGGACTCGATGCGCACCCGGGAGCGCAGGCCGTTCATGATGAGGCACTGGTGAGCCTCCGCGATGCCCAGCTCCCAGGGAAGGCCGGCGTTGTGGATGGAGGAATTGATGTTCGCCGCGCCGGTGCCCCCGTCGAAGCCGGAGATCAGGATGACCTCCGCCCCCGCCTTGGCAACGCCTGCGGCGATGGTGCCCACGCCCGCCTCACTCACCAGCTTGACGTTGATGGCGGCGTGGCGATTGGCGCACTTCAGGTCATAAATGAGCTGCGCCAGATCCTCAATGGAATAAATATCGTGGTGAGGCGGCGGAGAAATCAGGCCAACGCCGGTGGTGGAATTGCGGCACTTGGCAACCCAGGGATAGACCTTGCCGCCGGGAAGCTGACCACCCTCGCCGGGCTTGGCGCCCTGAGCCATCTTGATTTGGATTTCCTTGGCGGAGACCAGATATTTGCTGGTCACGCCGAACCGGGCGGAAGCAACCTGTTTGATGGCGGAATTCCGCTCGGTGCCAGCCCGCTCCTCGTCCTCACCACCCTCGCCGGTGTTGGACGTGCCGCCCAGGCGGTTCATGGCGATGGCAAGGCACTCGTGGGCTTCCTTGGAAAGCGCACCGTAGCTCATGGCAGCGGTCTTGAAGCGTTTCACGATGGATTCGACACTTTCCACCTCATCGATGGGAATGCCGGTTTCCGGATAGTTGAATTCCAGCAAATCCCGCAGATGCATATCGTCCCCGCCTTCGTTGGCAACGGCGGCGGTGTACTGCTTGAATTTACCGTAGTCACCCGTCCATACGGACTGCTGCAGCAGATGGATGGTCTGGGGATTGTACAGGTGCTGCTCTGCCGCGCTGCCACTGCGGAACTTGTGGAAGCCCACGCTGGGCAGATCCATATAGATGTCCAGCCCCAGAGGGTCAAAGGCCTGCTGGTGGCGATCCTCCACGTCCCTCTGAATGTCAGCGATGGTAATGCCGCCCACCCGGCTGACGGTGTTGGTGAAATACTTGTCGATAACCTCCTTGCTGATGCCCACGGCCTCGAAAATCTGGCTGCCCTGGTAGGACTGGATGGTGGAAATGCCCATCTTGGAGGCAATCTTCACGATGCCCGCCAGCACCGCCCGGTTGTAATCGTCCACGGCGGC
This sequence comes from Bacillota bacterium, assembly GCA_029100605.1. GTDB lineage: Bacteria > Bacillota > Clostridia > Oscillospirales > Oscillospiraceae > Faecousia. The sequence goes on from JAQXPK010000128.1 coordinate 20,896, forward strand.
GTAGTAGTCCTTGTCCAGCAGCCCGTCGTCGATGAGATTGCGGATGCTCTCCTGGGCAAGATACGGATTGATGGCGCAGGCACCAAAGCCCAGCAGGGTTGCAAAATCGTGGACAAGCCGGGGCTCGCCGCTTTCCAAAATCAGTGCCATGGCGGTGCGCTTCCGGGTGCGAACCAGATACTTGGACACTGCGCTCACGGCAAGCAGGCTGGGGATGGCAACGTGGTACTCGTCGATGTCTCGGTCGGAGAGAATGAGAATATTGGTGCCGTCCCGGTAGGCTCGGTCAACGTCCACAAACAGCCGATCGATGGCCTTTTCCAGGGGCGTATTCTTGTAATAGCAGATAGACAGCGTCTCCACCTTGAAGCCGGGCACGTCCATGGTCTTGATTTTCAGCAGATCCGTCTCCGTGAGGATGGGATTGTTGATTTTCAGCACCTTGCAGTTCTCCGCGTCCTCCTCCAATAGGTTACCCTGAGCACCAACATATACGGTGGTAGAAGTGACGACCTTCTCCCGCAGGGCGTCGATGGGCGGGTTGGTCACCTGAGCGAACATCTGCTTGAAATACTCAAACAGGGGCGGCCGGGTATGGCTGAGCACCGCCAGGGGGGTATCGCTGCCCATGGCGCCGGAGGGCTCCGCGCCGTTTTTCGCCATGGGGAGCATGATGTTCTTCAGATCCTCATAGCGGTAGCCGAAGGCCTTCTGCAGCCGCACCATTTCCTCCCGGGTGTAGGCGGGAATCTTCCGGTTAGGCACCTTCAGACTGGAAAGAGTCACCAGATTCCGATCCAGCCATTCGCCGTAGGGCTGCCGGCTGGCATACTCCGCCTTCAGGTGCTCGTCGTCCACCAGTTCCCCCTTCACAGTGTCCACCAGCAGCATTTTGCCGGGGCGGAGGCGATCCTTGCGGATGATCTTTTCCTGGGGAATATCCAGCACGCCCACCTCGCTGGACAGAATCAGCCGTCCGTCGTCGGTGATGTAATAGCGGCTGGGCCGCAGGCCGTTGCGATCCAGCACCGCGCCCATCACGTCACCGTCACTGAAGAGAATGGAGGCGGGGCCGTCCCAGGGTTCCAGCATGGTGGCGTAATACTGATAAAAATCCCGCTTCTTGGGATCCATGCTCTTGTTGTTGCTCCAGGGCTCCGGGATGGTGACCATCACAGCCAGGGGCAGATCCATGCCGTTCATCACCATGAATTCCAGAGTGTTGTCCAGCATGGCGGAATCGGAGCCGCCCTGATTCACAATGGGCAGCACCTTGGTCATATCATCCTTCAGGAAACGGCTGGCGATGGTCTCCTCCCGAGCCAGCATGGTGTCCACGTTGCCTCGGATGGTGTTGATTTCGCCGTTGTGGAGGATGAACCGGTTGGGGTGAGCCCGGTTCCAGCTGGGAGAGGTGTTGGTGGAAAACCGGCTGTGCACCATACCGATGGCGGTCTCGTAATCCGCATCCTGTAGGTCGGGATAGAACTGCCGCAGCTCCTTGACCAGGAACATACCCTTGTACACGATGGTACGGCTGGAAAGGCTGCACACATAGGTCTCCTGATTGGACTGCTCAAAGACCCGGCGCGCCACGTACAGCCGCCGGTCGAAGTCGATCCCCGCCTTCACCCGGGGCGGCTTTCCCACAAAGGCCTGCCAGATGCTGGGCATACAGTCCCGAGCCTTCTGCCCCAGAAGCTCCGGGCAGACGGGAACCGGACGCCAGCCCAGGAAGGGCAGCCCCTCCTTCTTGCAGATAATCTCGAATAGCTTTTTGGCCTGATTGCGCCGCAGCTCCTCCTGGGGGAAGAAGAACATACCCACGCCATATTCCCGCTCTCCGCCCAGACAGATGCCGATAGCCGCAGCCGCCTTTGTGAAAAATTTGTGGCTGACCTGCAGCAGAATGCCCACGCCGTCGCCGGTTTTTCCCTCGGCGTCCTTGCCGGCGCGGTGTTCCAGATGCTCCACGATCTGCAATGCGTCATCCAGCGTCTGGTGGCTCTTTCGGCCCTTGATGTCCACTACCGCGCCGATGCCGCAGTTGTCGTGCTCAAACCGGGGGTCGTACAGCCCGGCTGGGGTCGTACGCTCGGTAAACTTCTCCATAGCTTCTTCTCCTCTCGGTTGTTTGGGGCGCAAAAAACGGCGTTTCCGCATTTTGGGTGTGCTTCGCCCACGCGGGAACGCCATTGTTCTCTGTGGTTATCATACCACAAAGGAAGTCGCTTTACAAGGCTAAAGAACACACGATTTCCGCCGCGATCTTTGGTTCATTTGCCCAAATTCCGACAGAAAAACGGCTTTGCCGCCGTGAAATCCACGGCGGCAAACCATCATTTTCTGTTTTCCTTCTGCTTTTCCAGCTTGAGATACATTTCCTTTAAGTGCTCCGCCAGAGGACTGTCCGAGCGGAAGGGGGAGAAAAAGTGGTATTTGAGGGAGGCGTTCTGCTGGAAATTGCGGATGTGATCCTTGATACTCTCGTACTTCACGATCACGGTGTTTTCCTCTGCGAAGCGCTTCAGCTTGACGATCAGCTGGCTGGAATGCACTACGTCGATGATGAACACGCCGTAGAACATACCAATGAAGAAAGAAAAGGCCAGATTGTTGGACAGCCATGCCAGGGCGTTCAAAATATAGGGATGCACCAAGAAGTAGTAAAGAGCGCCCAGAACCGCCCAGAAGAAGGAAAACAGCGGACAGATGATTCCCTGCACATTGCCCCAGAGGCCTGAGTAATCCCACAGCCGCACCTTCAGATACTTCAGGCAGAACAGACCCGCCACATACTCAATCAGCGTCATGCAAACCGCCATTGCCACAAACAGCAGAGCCTTATTCCAGAAGGGATCCGCGATCAGATTCAGCCGCTCCAGAGAGGCCAGCAAAAACAGTGTGCACAGCCCGAAACCGTAGATCGGCAGATACGGCCCCGTACAGAAGCCGGGGTTGACCCACTTTTTGTTACGCTGGGTCAGATTTCGGTACAGCAGCTCCAGCACCCATCCCAGAGTGGAGCCGATAAAGAACAGAAAAGCCAATACGAGAGCAAGGTTCATGTCAAATCTCCTGTCATGTGATTTCTCGGGAACCTCTGATTCCATCCGCAAGCGCTGGCGGCAAATAGGAATTCAGGAGCTCCCTTGTTTCCAGTTTATTCACGTTTCCTAAACATCAGCGAAATAAACTGTTTCCAAAATAAAAACGTCCTCACGGGTCGATGACCCGGCTGAGCAGCCACTCCGCCTCCCGGTTGAAATCCGCCTGGGTGCAATGCAGGTTCCCGGCGAACCAGTCCTGATACAGCTGGCTTAAGCCCCCGGCACAGAATCGGATCTTCACCTCAAAATCCCCGTGGCTTCCGGCTGCGAACTCCCGCTCATGCTCCAGCAGATACTACACCACCACGTCGCAGAGCTGGTCGCTGAGCTGCTTGGCGGCATGGGAGGCCAGAATTTTGCGGTAAAAAGCCTGATCCTCGTCCAGGATGGACTGAATCCGTTCCACCAGGACCCCCGGCAGCGCTTCGATCGCGCAGGTCTGGTCGTCCAGAACGTCCCGGATGCGGCAGAACGCCTCCTCCACCATCTGGTGGATCACGTCGGGAATGTCCGAATAATGGGCATAGAAGGTGCCCCGGTTGATTTCCGCCCGGTTGACCACATCGGTGACTGTGATTTTATCCAGCGGCTTTTCCTGAAGCAGATCAGCCAACGCCGCCTTGATGAGCTTCCGGGAGCGAACCGCGCTTCTGTATTCCGCTTTTGCCACCGCCAGTCCCCCTCAAGATCAAACAGTTTTCGCAGATTTGTCTGATATTGTACATATCCAGCTTGATTTGTTGCTTGCGATTTTCCCACATTCAGATTATAATAATGCCAATCAAAAAAGTCAACACTCGTTCAGTTTTGCCTTTGTGACGTTCTTCCTCCAAAGGCCGGTACAAGGAGGCTACCATGTCAGAACAGAACCACCCGGACAGCGGTTTTATGACAAAGCTCGCCACGTTTATCGTGGACAAACGAACTTTGTTTTTTCTGCTGTACATTTTTGCCATCATCTTCTGTGTGTTCTCCACGGGCTGGGTAAACGTGGAAAACGATGTGACCACCTATCTGCCGGAGGATACGGAGACCCGACAGGGCATTACGGCCATGAACGAAAACTTCACCACCTTTGGCAGCGCCCAGATCATGGTGTCCAACGTGACCTATGAGACTGCCGACGAACTAAGCCAGCAAATCGCAGATGTGGATGGGGTCAGCATGGTCGCCTTCGACGACAGCGCTGACCACTACACCAGCGCTTCGGCGCTGTACGACATCAGCTTCGATGGCTTGACCACTGACGAGAGCAGCGTCCAGGCGTTGAACGACATAAAGACCCTGTTGGACGGCTATGATTTCTGCGTGTATTCCGACGTTGGTTTCGATGAAAACGCCCAGCTTCAGGGGGAGATGACCTCGATTCTGATTGTCGCCGCGATCATCATTGTGATTGTCCTGACCCTCACCTCCCGCTCCTATGCCGAGGTGCCGGTGCTGATTATCACCTTTGCGGTGGCGGCGGTCTTGAACATGGGCACCAATTTCCTGCTGGGAACCATCAGCTTCATTTCCAACTCTGTGGCTGTGGTGCTCCAGCTTGCCCTGGCTATCGACTATGCCATCATCCTGTGCCACCGGTTCACCGACGAACGGGAGACCCGTTCCGCCCGGGACGCCTGTATCACCGCTCTGAGCAAGGCCATTCCGGAGATAAGCGCCTCCTCTCTGACCACGGTTTCCGGCCTCGCGGCTCTGGGCTTTATGGAATTCGGTATCGGCCTGGATATGGCGTTGGTACTGATTAAGGCCATTTTGCTGAGCCTCCTGTCGGTCTTTACCCTGATGCCCGGGCTTCTCATGCTCTTCAGCCCCCTGATGGATCGCACTCGCCACAAAAAGCTGCTGCCCAACATCACGATTTTGGGTAAATTCGCGGTCAAGACCCGGCGCATTGTCCCCCCGCTGTTCGCGGTACTGCTGGTGGGCGCGTTTTATCTGTCCAACCGCTGCCCCTATGCCTACAGCTATAATAATCTGGAAACTGCCAAAATGACGGAGCGACAGGTGTCCTATTTCAAAATTCAGAATACCTTTGGCACCAGCAACATGGTTGCTCTGGTGGTTCCCGGCGGGAATTACGAAGCGGAAGCCAGCATTTTGCAGGAGCTGGAAGCCTGTCCCGAGGTGAAAAGCACCATGGGACTGGCCAGCGTGGAGGTCATGGACGGCTACCACCTGACCGACAGCCTCACGCCGCGAGAGCTTTCGGAGCTTGTAGGTATGGACTATGAGGTGGTACAGCTATTGTACTCCGCCTACGCCGCGGAGCATGACCAGTACGGCGAGATCCTCCAGGGACTGGACAAATATGACGTTCCCCTGTTTGATATGCTGCTGTTTGTCAAGGATCAGCTGGAGCTGCGCAATATCACCCTGGAGGGCGAGGATCAGCAGACCATGGACGATCTGTTTGCCCAGCTGGACAGCGCCAAAAAGCAGCTGAAAAGCGACCGCTACAGCCGCATGGTGGTCTACCTGAACCTCCCGGAGGAGAGCGACGAGACCTTCGCTTTCCTCCAGCGAATCCGGGATATTATGGGCAAGTATTATGATGGCGACTACTATGTGGTGGGCAACTCCACCAGCTCCCGGGATCTGGCGTCCTCCTTTGTCAAGGACAATTTGTTGATTTCCATTCTGTCTTCCCTGTTCGTCATTCTGGTGCTGCTGTTTACCTTCCAATCTGCCGGGCTCCCCATTCTGCTCATTGTGTGTATTCTGGGCAGTATCTGGATCAACTTCTCCTTCCCCACCCTGATGAATCAGCCTCTGTATTTCCTGGGCTACCTCATCGTGCAGGCCATCCAGATGGGTGCCAATATCGACTACGCCATCGTGATTTCCAGTCATTATCAGGAGCTGAAGGCCACGATGCCCCACAAGCAGGCCATCGTGGAAGCGCTGAACGCCTCCTTCCCCACCATCTTCACCTCCGGCACCATCATGGCGGCTGCGGCTCTGCTCATCGGCAATATGTCCGCCCAGCCCGTTATCGCCATTCTGGGCACCTGTCTGGGCCGGGGCACCATCATCTCCATCGTCATCGTTCTAACGGTGCTGCCCTCCATCCTCGTGCTCAGCGATTCCATTATCAACCGAACCTCCTTTAAGATGAAGGGCATTGAAATCCCCACCAGAACCGCCAGCGGCACCATGTACGTCAGCGGTCATCTCCGGGGTCATGTCAGCGGCATGGTGGACGGCGAGTTTACCGGCGTGATTCGGGGCGATATGAACGCCACCGTATCCACCAATACCGAGTTCAAGCAGCTACAGCCGTCCCATTCGGAAGGAGGCGACGACAATGCGTAATTGGATGAAACGGGCGTCGGCTCTTGTCCTGTGTCTGCTTTTATCTCTCTGCCTGCCCCTGACGGCGCTGGCGGAGGAAGTGGACGATTCCGGCACGGTTCTTCGGATTTTCCGGAAACAGCAGTTTCTGGATCTGGCGGAAAACTGTCGTCTGGACAGTTACAGTCAGAATCTGACCGTCGTTTTGATGTCCGACATTGATCTGTCCGGTGAGGATTTTGGCGGCATTCCCATCTTCTGCGGCACCTTTGACGGAAACGGTCACGCCGTTTCCGGTCTGAATATCACCGCAGACGGCTCCACCATGGGCCTGTTTCGCTACATCAGTAAAACCGGCGTCGTGCAAGACTTGAAGGTAATTGGCAGCGTCACCCCCGGGGGCAGCGGCTCCTCCGCCGGCGGTGTTGCCGGAAACAATGCCGGTACCATTCGCAAGTGCAGCTTTTCCGGCACGGTGTCCGGCGTGGACGACGTGGGCGGGATTGTCGGCGTCAACACGGTTGACGGCATCGTGGAAAACTGCCATACCGGCGGAACCGTCACCGGAAGTCACCGGATCGGCGGCATTGCGGGGCACAACCAAGGCGTGATTCGCTCCTGCGTCAACCGGGCTCAGGTCAACACTACCGCAGAGGAGAACGAGGTCAACCTGTCCGACATCACCCTGGATACCATCACCGGAACCGAATCCGCCAACACGGTGACGGACATCGGCGGCATCGCGGGAGCCAGCAGCGGCGTACTCCGGGAGTGCAAAAACCGGGGCAACGTCGGCTATCAGCACATGGGCTACAACGTAGGCGGTATCGCGGGCACGCAGACCGGCTATGTGTACAAATGCAGCAACTTCGCCCGAATCTACGGGCGCAAGGAAGTGGGCGGCATCGTCGGGCAGATGGAGCCGACTACCTATCTCGAGTATACCAAGGACACCCTGCAAATTCTGCAGGGACAGCTCAGCTCCCTGAGCGGCCTTACCAGTCAGGCGGTCTCCACCGCCCAAAACAGCGCCTCCGACCTGATTGGTCAGGTGAACCAGCTGAGCGGCACCATTCAGGATGCCCGGAATGCGGTGGATTCCCTGATTCCCGATCCCGACAATCCCTCCCTGCCTGACCTGGACTCGGTGGAGGCGGCAAAGAACAGCCTGAGCAGCAGCCTGTCCAGCATCAATACCTCCCTGTACGGCATGGCGGATTCCACCAAGGATTCCATGGATTCCCTGACCCGGACGCTGCGGGCCATTACCGGGCAGGTAGGTGCCATGAGCGCCACCATCGGCAGCGCCGATGAGAATATGGGCGGTGCCATCACCGACATCTCCGATCAGGACTCCGACGACGTTCTCTCCGGCAAGGTGGAAAGCTGCTCCAACGCCGGTGAAGTTCTTGCCGACCTGAACGCTGGCGGCATCACAGGCGCCATTGCCCTGGAAAACGATTTGGATCCGGAAAGCGATCTGCAAATTACGGGCAACAACTCCATGAACTTTAACACCAAGCTCCGGGGCGTTATCCGCTCCTGCAAGAATACGGGCACGGTGACAGTGAAACGGCAGAACGCCGGCGGTATTGTAGGCTGGATGTCCCTGGGCCTGACCCGGGACTGCCTTAGCACCGGCTCCGTTTCGGCGGAGAACGCCAACTATGTTGGCGGCGTTGCCGGGCAGAGCAGCGGGTATCTCCGCAGCTGCAGCGCGAAAGCCGCCATTGACGGCGGTGCCTATGTGGGCGGAATCGCCGGCAAGGCCGTCACCGTCACCGACTGCCGCAGCATGGTAAAGCTCACGGGCACCGAGAAAACCGGAGCGGTGCTGGGGCTCCGGGAGGAACCGGCGGGTTCTTCGGAGGAAGAAACGGAATCCAAGGAAGAAGAGCAGACCGAATCTGTCACCGGCAATTACTATCTACCGGTGGAGCAGGATATTGGCGGCATCGACGGGGTAAGCTATTCAGGCTGCGCCCAGGGTCTGGACGAAACGGCGTTTTCCCGATTGGATGGATTGGACCCGGTTTTTCGGACCGTCTCGCTCCGCTTTGTTTACGAGGACGGTTCGGTTCGTACCGTTTCCCTTTCCACCGGTCAGGCTCTGTCACCGGATCAGATTCCCGAGCTTCCGGAAAAGAAGGGCTATACCTGCTATTGGGACGGTCTGGCGGACACGGATCTTTCCGCCATTGGCTTTGATACCACCTTCCAGGCCGTTTCCCTTGCGGAAAAGAAAACCGTTCAGAGCAATGATACCCGGAAAAACGGCCTGCCGGTGCTGCTGGCAGAGGGTCAGTTCTCCGGTGAAGAGCCTATCGCCCTGACGCCGATGGCGAAAGGCCCCGCGCCCGGCGTAAATGACACCTTCCTGGAGGGTTTTGCCTTTACCCTGCCGGATGGAGATTGCGATACCCTTCGGTATCTGCCGGAAAATCCCTGGGAGGCAAAGACGGATCGGGTGTATGTCCGGGGCACGGACGGCGCTTGGCGGGAGGCGGAGGCTTCTGCGGATGCCAGTTACCTGGTATTCTCTGTGCAGGCGGGAGATCAGGCCTTCTGCATCGTCCGCACGACCCCGAAATTCCCCACGGCGGTTGCCGCCGCGGCTGGCGCGGGCGCAGTGGCGGTTATTGTCGTTACAGCGCTGCTGATCCGCCGCCGGAGAAAGCAAAAAAGCGCACCTACGGAAGCGGAGAAAGAGAATACCCCCTAGTTCCCAAGCCGGTCGCCCGTCATGGGCGACCGGCTTTCAATGCGCAAAGATTTGGTTAAGACTTGCTGGATTTTCCATCAGTTAACACTTTATTTACATCAGATTTGCTATAATAATGGGGAGCATTTTGTAGAATTATGCCAAAGAATCAAAGAATGCGAGGCAAACCATGAATACATATCGCGCCGGTATCGACATCGGCTCCACCACCGTAAAACTCGTTCTGCTGGACGAAACAGGGAAAATCCTGTTCGGGCAGTACCGCCGCCACTGCGCCCACACCCAGGAGACCCTGAAGCAGCTGCTTTCCGAGGCCCGTGAGCAGATCGGTTCCTGCCAGCTGAAGGTGAAAATCACTGGTTCCGGCTCCATCAACTTGGGCAAGTCCATGGGAATCGGCTTTGTGCAGGAGGTTGTCGCCGTGGCCTCCGCCCTGCAGGCGGTTGCCCCGCAGACGGATGTCGCCATTGAGCTGGGCGGCGAGGATGCCAAGATCATCTATTTCCGGGGCGGGCTGGAGGAGCGGATGAACGGAGTCTGTGCCGGCGGCACCGGCTCCTTCATCGACCAGATGGCCTCCCTGCTGCAAACCGATGCCACCGGCTTAAACGCGGAAGCGGAACACTACAAGGAGATCTATCCCATCGCCGCCCGGTGCGGCGTGTTTGCCAAAACCGACATTCAGCCTCTCATCAACGAGGGCGCCACAAGGGCGGATCTGGCTGCCTCCATTTTCCAGGCGGTGGTGAATCAGACCATCTCCGGCCTCGCCTGCGGCAAGCCCATCCGGGGCTGCGTGGCCTTTCTGGGCGGGCCGCTCCACTTCCTGCCGGAGCTGAAAAAGGCCTTTATCCGCACCCTGAAGCTGACCCCGGAAACCACCGTTGATCCGGAAAACTCCCACCTCTTCGCCGCCATGGGCGCGGCGCTGGAAGCAGACGACGCTGAGGCCGTCAGCATGGACAGCCTGATCGACCGGCTGGAAAAGGGCGTGGAAATGGCCTTTGAGCTCAAGCGCCTGGAGCCCTTGTTTGCCAGCAAAGAGGAGCACCGGGCGTTCTGTGAGCGCCACAGCAAGGCCGTCGTCCGGCGGGAGAGTCTGAGCGAATATCGGGGCGACTGCTTTTTGGGTATCGATGCCGGATCCACCACCACCAAGGTGGCTCTGATTGGCAGCGAAGGACAGCTTCTTTTCTCCTACTACGCCAGCAACCAGGGCAATCCCATCCGCACCGCCATGGACGCCATGGCTCGGCTGAAAGACGAACTTCCGGAGGGTGCGAACATTGTCCGTTCCTGCTCCACCGGCTACGGCGAAGCCCTGCTAAAATCCGCCTTCTGCCTGGATGAGGGCGAGGTAGAAACCATCGCCCACTGCACCGCCGCCGGGTTTTTTGACCCGGAAGTAGACTGTGTACTGGACATTGGCGGGCAGGATATGAAGTGCGTCAAGCTGAAAAAGGGCAGCGTGGACACCATTCTGCTCAACGAGGCCTGCTCCTCCGGCTGCGGCTCCTTTATTGAAAACTTTGCCGGTTCCCTGGGCTACAGCGCCGAGGGGTTTGCCAAGGAGGCTCTGTTCGCCAAGAATCCCATTGACCTGGGCACCCGGTGCACCGTATTCATGAACTCCAACGTCAAGCAGGCCCAGAAAGAGGGCGCGACAGTGCAGGACATTTCCGCAGGACTCGCCTACTCCGTCATCAAGAACGCCCTGTACAAGGTCATCAAGCTGGCGGATCCCGCCGATCTGGGCAAGCACATCGTGGTTCAGGGCGGCACCTTCTACAACCAGGCCGTGCTTCGCGCCTTTGAGAAAATCACCGGCGTGGAGGCCACCTGTCCGGACATTTCCGGCATCATGGGGGCTTTCGGCGCGGCGCTGATCGCCCGGGAGCGGTATCACGGGCAGCAGACCACCACCCTGCCTCTGGAGGACATTCTGAATCTCACCTATACCACCGCCACCACCCGCTGCGGCGGCTGCTCCAACCACTGTATGCTGACCATCAACAAGTTCCCCGGCGGACGCCGCCACGTCACCGGCAACCGCTGTGAAAAGGGCCTTGGCGGCAGCGGCTCCGGGCAGAAGGGGCCAAACGTGATGGCCTACAAACTCCAGAGAATGTTCGACTATCCGCCGCTGGAGAACCCCACCCGGGGCGAAATCGGCATTCCCCGGGTGCTGAATATGTACGAAAATTTCCCCTTCTGGGCAACTTTCTTCCGGGAGCTTGGCTTCAAGGTTGTGCTTTCTCCCAAATCTACCCGGAAAATCTACGAGCTGGGCATGGAATCCATCCCCTCCGAATCCGAATGCTACCCTGCCAAGCTGTCCCACGGTCACGTCCAATGGCTGATTAACGCAGGCGTCAAAACCATCTTCCACCCCTGCGTATTCTATGAGCACCAGGAAACCCCCGGCGCGCAGAACCACTACAACTGCCCCATTGTGGTGTCCTACCCAGAGAATCTGAAGAACAACGTGGAAGCCGTCGCCGATGGGGAGGTTCGCTACATTCGCCCCTTCATCGCCTTCACCAGCGAAAAAACCGCCGCCGACCGGTTGGTCTCCCTGTGCAAGGAGGAGTGGGGCATCGGTGCCAAAGAAGTCCGAGCCGCCGTCCACGCGGCCTGGGAAGAGCAGCTTCATGCCAAGGCGGATGTCCGGGCGGAAGGAGCGAAAGCCCTAGAGTGGATGCAGGACAACCACGCCCGGGGCATCGTCCTGGCGGGGCGTCCCTATCACGTTGATCCGGAAATCAACCACGGCATTCCAGAGATGATCGCTTCTTACAATCTGGCTGTGCTCACCGAGGACTCTCTACCCATTGATTTCACCCCGGAGCGTCCCCTCCGGGCCAACGACCAGTGGGTCTATCATTCCCGGCTGTACAGCGCGGCGGAATTCGTGGCAAAGCGGGAGGATCTGGAGCTGATTCAGCTCAATTCCTTTGGCTGTGGTCTGGACGCCGTCACCACCGATCAGGTGTGCGAAATTCTGGAAGGCAGCAACAAGCTGTATACGGTGCTGAAAATCGACGAAGTGAACAATCTGGGGGCTGCCCGTATCCGCATCCGCAGCCTGCTCGCCGCCATGAACCAGCGGCAGGAGCGGGGCATCCTCCCCCAGCCCAAGCCAGCCGCCTACCACCGGGCGGAGTTCACGAAAGAGATGTACCGGGAGAACTACACCATCCTCGCGCCCCAGATGAGTCCCATCCATTTTGATATGCTGGGGCCGGTATTCCGGAAATACGGCTACAACATTGAAATTCTGGACAATGACAACCGCAGTGCCATCGACACCGGGCTGAAATTTGTCAACAACGACGCCTGCTTCCCTTCTATCACCGTTGTGGGTCAGGTCATGGATGCGGTTCTCTCCGGGAAATACGACACCAACAAGCTGGCGGTGATTATGACCCAGACCGGCGGCTGCTGCCGAGCCAGCAACTACGTCGGCTTCATCCGCCGGGCGCTGGATAAGGTAGGACTGGGACATATCCCGGTGATTTCCCTGAACGCCAACGGCATGGAGACCAACGAGGGCTTTAAGCTCTCCCCTGCTCTGCTGCTGTCCGCCCTGAAAGCTGTCGTCTACGGCGACCTGTTCATGCGCTGCCTGTACCGGGTGCGCCCCTACGAGCTGGAAAAAGGCTCCGCCAACGCCCTGCACCAGAAATGGCTGGCAATCGCCATCGATTCTCTGGTCAACGACAAGAGCAAATGGCGCTATCGGGACGTGTGCCGGGGCATCGTTCAGGACTTCGACCGCCTGCCCATTGACGAAACCCTCCGAAAGCCTCAAGTCGGCGTCGTGGGTGAGATTCTGGTCAAATATATGCCCCTTGCCAACAACCACCTGGTAGACCTGCTGGAAGCCGAGGGCGCGGAGGCTGTGGTGCCGGATCTGCTGGATTTTCTGAATTACTGCGTATACAACGGCGACTATAAGCACGAATACCTGGGCACCAGCTGGACAAATGCCGCCTCCGCTGTTCTGGGGGTGGACGCCATCCGGCTGCTGCGCAAGCCCGCCCTGGAAGCGCTGGAAAAGAGTCACCGTTTTGAAGCCCCCATGCCCATTGAAAAGGTGGCGGAGCTGGCGAAGCCCTTCCTCTCCATCGGCAACCAGTACGGCGAAGGGTGGTTCCTCACTGGTGAAATGGCGGAACTGATCCTCTCGGGAACCCCCAACATCGTGTGCATCCAACCCTTCGCCTGCCTGCCCAATCATGTGGTGGGCAAGGGCGTCATTAAAGCGCTGAAAAAGGCATATCCCCAGGCCAACATTGTGGCTGTGGATTATGACCCCGGTGCCTCTGAGGTCAACCAGCTCAACCGCATCAAGCTCATGCTCTCCACCGCGAAGAAGCGTCTGAATGAGGCTCAGAGCGTAAAGTAGCGGCATGACCGCCGAAGTGGGAAAAGCGCCGGATTTTTCCGTTGCATCCCCGGCCTTTTCGTGGTATAGTGGGAGCAAAATCAGAAAAAGGATCGATTCCCATGAATACAGAGGAAAAGGTAAACGGTATCATTGCCATTTTGAAAAACCGCTACCCTGACGCGCTGTGCGCCCTGCACTACAGCAAGGACTACGAGCTGATGATCGCCGTGCGGCTCTCCGCCCAGTGTACCGACGCCCGGGTCAACCTGGTCACTCCCGCCCTTTTCGCCGCCTATCCTACCCTGGAAGCCATGGCCTCAGCGGACATCGCCGATGTGGAACGGTACATTCATTCCTGCGGCTTTTACAAGCACAAGGCAAGAGACATTGTCCTCGCCTGTCAGATGCTGCTGACCGATTACGGCGGGAAGGTGCCCGGAACCATGGAGGCGCTGCTGAGACTTCCCGGCGTGGGAAGAAAAACCGCGAATCTTCTGCTGGGAGACCTGTACGCCGTCCCCGGCAGCGTCGTCTGCGACACCCACTGCATCCGCATCTGCGGGCGGCTTGGTTTAAGCACAGGTAAGGAGCCGGAGAAGGTGGAGCAGCAGCTTCGCAGAATTCTGCCGCCGGAGGAAAGCTCGGACTTCTGCCACCGCATTGTGCTCTTCGGTCGGGACTGCTGCACCGCCCGGAACCCCAAGTGCGGTGAGTGTCCCCTGCGTATGTACTGCAAGGAATTCAACCCGTAATTTCTCCCCCCTTGTCCGCATAAGCTGTGGACAAGGGGGGATTGCTTTGCCCAAAAAGCTGCCAATCTTCTATTCCGCCCTGCTGCTCACCGGGGTCAACCTGCTGCTGCGGCTGGTGGGAACTACCTTTCAGGTGTATATCTCCGGACGGATCGGTGCCGCCGGGGTGGGGCTTCTTCAGCTGACCATGTCCGTGGGAAACCTGGCGATGGTGGCAGGAATCGCCGGCGTGCGAACCGCCGCCATGTATCTGACCGCCGAGGAGCTGGGACGAAAACGCCCTGGGAACGTGACCTGGGTGCTGTCCGGCTGTTTTTTGTACAGCATCGTTTGCAGCACCGCTGTAGCCGCGGTGCTCTATTCCCTTGCGCCCACGCTGGCTGAACGCTGGATCGGGGATGTCCGGACGGTGGACTCTCTGCGGCTGTTTGCGGCGTTTCTGCCCGTCACCTGCCTGTGTGGGGTGATGACCGGGTATTTTACCGCCGCAAACCGCATCGGAACCCTGGCCGCGGTGGAGGTGGCGGAGCAGCTGGCCTCCATGGCTGTGACCATGGCAGCGCTGACCCTTTGGGCAGGAGACGACCCGGGGCGCGCCTGCGAAAGCGTAGTGCTGGGCGGCTGTCTGAGCGGTTGTCTGACCTTGGTATGCCTCACGGCGCTGCGTCTGCGGGAGCGGGTAACGCCGGGGCCGAGAATTCCCCTGAGCCGCCGGCTTTTACAAGCCGCCGTGCCCCTGGCACTGGCAGACGTGCTGAAATCCGGCATCAGCACTACGGAAAACCTGATGGTGCCCAAACGACTGGCTCTAAATACCCAGGTGGAGAATCCTCTGGCGGCATTCGGCATGGTCTGCGGGATGGTGTTTCCTGTGCTTATGTTCCCCGCCTGCATTCTGTATGGCCTCGCGGAGCTGCTGATCCCGGAGCTGGCCCGGTGTGACGCGGCAGGAAGCCAAAGGCGGATTTCCTATCTGGTGCGGCGGAGCCTGCGGGTCGCCATGCTCTACGGCCTGCTATTCAGCGGCCTGGAATTTCTGCTGGCGGAGCCGTTGTGCGCCTCCCTTTACGGCAATGCCGAGGCCGGGAAATGGCTGCGGCTGTACGCGCCCCTGATTCCCATGCTTTACTGCGACGCCATCACCGACGCCATGACCAAGGGCTTGGGGCAGCAGAAAATCTGCGTCCGCTACAACATTCTCACCAACGCTATGGACGTAGCGTTTCTCTACTTACTGCTGCCGAAATTTGGCATGAAAGGCTACTACTTCAGCTTTTTCATCACCCATCTGGTAAACTTCGTCCTCAGTCTGCGCCGGCTACTGCGCATCACCGGGGAGGCGATCCCTTTTTCCACGCCCACGCTGTCCGCCGCAGCTGCCCTTGCCGCCGTCTGGGGCGCTTCCCGGCTGACCGCCCCAGCTGCCCGGGTGCTCCTCTACCCGGTTTTGCTGGGGTGCCTCCTATCCCTGTTCCGAATCCTTCGCGGGGATGACCTCCGTTGGATGTGGGGTCTGCTTCGCAGAAAAAAAGCGGAAAGCTGATTGCCAGCTTTCCGCTTTTGCGGTTGTTAAAGCGCTTTCAGAACTTCCAACAAAAACCGCCAGGTGCGTTCCGTGGAGGCGATGTCCAGCTTTTCCCGGCTGGTGTGGATGTCGTGCATCTGGGGGCCAATGGAGACGCAGTCCAAGCCCGGGAGCTTTTCTCCCAGCAGGCCGCATTCCAGCCCCGCGTGGATTGCCAACACCTCCGGTTCTTTTCCGAACATCTCCCGGTAGATCCGCACCATGGTGTCCCGGAGGGGGGAGTCCTTCTTAAACTCCCAGGCCGGATACTCCCCCGCCTGGGAATACGTTCCCTCGTAGAATTCCGCCAGGGTTTGCAGCTGCTTCAGGAGCGCCTCCTTCTCGCTGTTGACGGAGCTTCTCACGGAGAAGGTGGCGTTGAACCGCTCCCCCAGCTTGGCGATGCCCAGATTCAGGCTGGTCTGTACCAGACCGTCCATATCTTGGCTCATGGCCTGGACGCCGTTGGGCGCGGCGCAGAGCAAGCCGATCACGTTCGCGGTGGCCTGGGTGGGCAGGCCGTTGCCCCCCAGGGCGTCTACGTCGAAGGCCTGAATGGTCACGTCCGGCTCGTCGTAGGTCTCCCGGATCTCCGACTGCAGCTCCTCGGCAATGGTATTGATCCGCTCCAGCTGGATACCCATGGCTACCAGGGTCGCCTGACAGGAACGGGGGATGGCGTTGTCCTTGGCGCCTCCTGCCAGGGATGTCAGGCACAGGGGCATAAGCTTCTGAATCCGGTTCATGAATTCGCCCATGACCTTATTGGCGTTGGCGCGGTTCTTATGGATCTCCGCTCCGGAGTGACCGCCCCGCAGGCCGTCCACGCTGAGGCGAATACAGGGGCCGTATACCGCCTTCCGCTCCGCCGGCAGGCTGATGGTGGCGGTGGCGCCACCAGCGCAGGACACGGTGAAGATGCCCTCGTCCTCGGAGTCCAGGTTAATCATAGTACGACCCTTCAGTTCGGACAGGTCGATGGCGTCCGCCCCCAGCATTCCGATTTCCTCATCCACCGTGAGGATCACTTCCAGGGGCGGATGGGGAATGGTGTCGTCCGCCAGCAGCGCCAGAGCAAAGGCCACGGCAATGCCGTCGTCTCCTCCCAGAGTCGTACCCTTGGCAAAGACGAATTTGTCGTCGTGACACACGTCCAGGCCCTCGTTCTCCAGATCGATGGGGCAGTCCCCGTCCTTTTCGCAAACCATGTCCATATGCCCCTGCAAGATAACCGGAGCGTGATTCTCCATGCCGCAGGTGCCCTTGCCGAACAGGATCACGTTGTTCAGACCGTCCTGCCGGTACGCAAGTCCATGGGTCTTTGCAAACTCCACCAGGAAATCGGAAATCCGCCTGGTATTCCGGGAGCCATGAGGAATGGCGCAGATGGCTTCAAAGTATTCAAAGACAGAGGCAGGTTCCAGACCCGCCAGCTTTTTGGATTCCATATTCAAAAACTCCTCTCTCATACTAATTCTTGATTGAAAGCTTTAAAAGCTTTCCGAGAATGAATTGTGCCAGAAAAGGCAGATGACGCCGCTGGGCTTTCCGCCCAGCAAGGAAGATAACGCATTCTGGCGCAATTCAGGCCGGAAAGAAT
>JAQXPK010000129.1 GCA_029100605.1 Bacillota bacterium
CTCTTTCCGCAGATAGTGGGCATCGTTCGTCACCACCAACGGCAGTCCGGTCTCCCTGGCCAACCGCAGAATGCCCTGATTCACCATCCGCTGGGCCTCGATGCCGTGGTCCTGCATTTCCAGATAGAAATGCTCCGGTCCGAAAATCCTGGCCAGATTCAGAGCGTAAGCCTTGGCGCTGTCATAGGACTCGTCCATAAGATATTGGGGAATCGCTCCCGCCAGGCAGGCGGACAGAGCGATAATTCCCTCGTGATATTGCTCCAGCAATGTCAGATCGACTCTGGGCTTGCTGTAAAATCCATGCAGAAACGCCTCGGACACCAGCTTGCACAGATTCTTGTAGCCCTGATTATTCTCGCAAAGCAGCACCAGATGATAGGGATCATTGTCCAGCCCATGGACCCGATCCTCCATACCCCGGCGGGCCACATAGACCTCGCAGCCAATAATGGGCCTGATGCCCGCCGCCTTGGCGGCTTTATAAAAATCGATACAGCCGTACATGACCCCGTGGTCAGTAATGGCCACGCTGTCCTGACCCAGTTCCTTCACCCGGTCCATAAGGCCGCTGATGCGGCAGGCCCCGTCCAGCAGGCTGTATTCCGTATGGACATGCAAATGTACAAAGCTCATGATTTCCCCTCCCCCGCCAGTTCCAGCAGCCGCTTCATGCGGCTGCCCATGGCGGGCTTGGTGATGGGCGGCTCCATCATTCCCGCCAGTTCGGACAGCGACGCGGATGGGTTTTCCTCCCGGGCAATCGCCGCCTGTCTGATCTTCTCGGGCAGGGAGTCCAGTCTGCCCGCTTCTCTTAACATCCGGATGGCCCCCAGCTGCTCCTGAGCCGCTTCCACCACCTTGGAGGTGTTGGCGTCGTCACAGTTGCAGCGGCGGTTCACCTTGTTGTTCAGCTCCTTTTCCAGCCTGGCCTCCATAATGCCCATGGCAGCCACGGGCGCGCCCAGGCAGGTCAAAAAATCGGAGATCTGCTCGCTCTGCTTGAGATACAGCACCTGTCCCCCGCCCCGGCCGGCGGTCTTGGGGGCAAAGCTCATGGCCTCACGGATCAGCGCGTCAGTCTCCCGGGCGACGCTCAGATGGGTGGTGGTCAGCTCCAAATGATACCCCTTTCCGGGGTCGGTGACGCTGCCTCCGGCAAGAAACGCGCCCCGGAGAAACGCTGTCCGGCAGCCCTCCTCCTCCACCACCGGCAGATTCACGTGGAGAACCATGGTGCTCTGGGGGGTAAAGCCGAACGCCTCCATCACCTTCTCGATTTTCCCCGCCTCCCAAATCTGAAACACCAGCTTCCCCGGCGCTTCCAGGCTGGGGTAGCTGTCAAAGGGCAGGTCAAAGGCCTTTTTGAAGAGCTTCGGCAGAATATAGGCAAATTCCCGGCTTTCCGTGACAATCCGAATTCCGCCGGTGGAAAAACTGTTGGCAAACAGCAGGATGCCAAAGCACTCCGCCAGGGCGCAGTCGTGCTTCTGCGGCAGCTCCCGGCAGATCTCCGCCTTGGCGGCGGAGGAAAAGGACAGTGGCATGGGGCAGTCTCCTTTCTCTCGGATTCACCAGATCCGTACTTCTGGCTCCAGGCGGATCCCGGTCTGCGCGTACACCCGGTCTGACACCTGGTTCAGCAGATTTTTCACGTCCGCCGCCGTGGCGCCGCCCAGATTCACCGCAAA
Source organism: Bacillota bacterium (assembly GCA_029100605.1). Taxonomy (GTDB): domain Bacteria; phylum Bacillota; class Clostridia; order Oscillospirales; family Oscillospiraceae; genus Faecousia. Next base: position 1,692 of record JAQXPK010000129.1, read on the forward strand.
GCCAGCGTGCTTATCGGAAATCGCCGCGCCGCCGCAGCGGAACCCCTTCAGTCCCGCCTCCTGGATGAGCGCGGCGGCATAGCCGCCCGCGGGGCGCTTGAAGGCCGAACCGGCGGAGGGCAGATCCAGAGGCTGGGACGCGGTGCGCTTTCCGATCAATTCCTTCATTTTTGCCCAGATGGTCTGGGAATCCCCCGGTTCCAGAGCAAAATCCGCACTGACCACGATACCGGGTCGATCCTCCAGTACGCTGTGACGGTAGGAAAACCGCATTTCCGGGTTGGAAAGCCGGTACAGTGTCCCGTCAAAGTCCATCACTTCCACGCTCTGGCAGATCTGACGGATCTCCCCGCCGTAGGCTCCGGCGTTCATGTACACGCCGCCGCCCACCGTGCCGGGAATGCCGTGGGCAAATTCCATCCCGGTCAGCCCCAGATTTGCCGCATATACCGCCGCCCGGGCCATGGTCACTCCCGCCATCACCCGGATGTGGGTATCGTCCAGCTGTTCCATGCCCTCCAGACAATCCTTCAGGCAGACGACCAGCCCTCGAACACCCTCATCCGGCGCCAGTACGTTGGTTCCGGCGCCCAGAATCGCGCATTTACAGTCCAATATAACGGACGCTTTCAGGATTTTGGCCAGTTCCTCCCGATTTCTGGGAAACGCCATCACCTCAGCGTTTCCGCCGATGCGAAAAGACGTGTGCTTTGCCAGCGGCTCCTCAAAGCGAAGCGTCGCCTCCGGCAGCATTTCGGCAATCTTCCTCTGGAATTCAGTCAATTCAGTCATAAACGCCTCCGGGTGTTAAATTATATTCAGTATACCATATTCCCCCGGGGTTTGCAATTATGACAAACATGAAATTTATGTAACATTCCAAAGTCATTTCATCCTCTGTCCCGAAAAAGCAAAAAGAAGTAACCGCAATTCTGCGGTTACTTCTTCGCTGCAATCGGGGAGCACCTTCCGCCCCCATTTCAAATAGAAAAGGTCTCAGCGCTCATCGTCCAGATCGTCGTCGGAATCGTCGGTGTTGGTCGTGGCGATTTCGCCGAAGCGAACCCGGCGCTGAATCTTCATTTCCTCCACCTGTTTGTGGATCAGTTCCTTGACAAAGACAGGATCCTTCACATTTTTCAGCACCAGGGTGGGCATGGTCTTGTCGGAGGACAGCACCGTCACCGTCCCCACGCCAAACAGCCGCTGCCACAGGCTGCGGCTGGTATCGATGTCCCGCACCCGGTACAGAAGGATCTCGTCGTCCTTGATGTTCAGAAATCCCTCGGACAGAAACAACCGATCCTCGGACAGCTGGTAGCGGGTGAAGGAAAGGGGCAGCCCCAGATGGCGCTTACGGTCTTTCCACAGATACGCAATGTTGATGGACACGGTAACGTTCCTCCCTTGTTTTTTCTCTAGTTTACCCCCGGAACGGCGCAATGTCAAGGGAGGATGGGAAATCGCCGGAAAATACGGCGGATAAGATTACAGAATCAGGCAGATCAGCCCCGTTGCGCCCTCGTTGACGATTCTTGTCAGGGTGCCCCGGAATTTGGTTCTCACGTCCTCCGGCATTCCCAGCAGCTTGGCGCTTAACCCCTCCTGAATCAAATCGTATACGGATTTTCCGAAAATGTTGCTCTGCCACAGCTTTTCCGGATCCTCCCCCATGAGGGAATTCACCAGGGCCTGAGACTGCTTCTCGTCGCCCACCATGGGGTTGATCTCCGTGTCGATGTCCACCCGTACCATGTGGATGGAGGGCGCGCCCGCCCGCAGCTTTACTCCGTAAGCGCCGCCCTTGCGGATGATCTCCGGGGTTTCCAGCTTCATTTCCTCCGCGGTGGGCATCACCACACCGTAGCCCGTGGCCTTTACGGCGGACAGGGCGTCGGCAATCCGGTCGTATTCCTGCTTGATCTGGGACAGCTCCGTGAGCAGCCGAAGAAGCTGGGCGTCACTTTTGATTGGAATTCCTGCCCGGGCGCTGAGAATCTCGTAGAACAGCGCCTCGGGGAACACAATGGCGCAGCTCACCGTGCCGCTGCCCAGATCCACACTGCGCAGGCTGTAGTCCTGCACCTGGGGCAGCTCCCGCAGATCGGACAGCGCTCCCTCCGCCTGCCCCAGGTTGTGGATGCACTCCGCCTTTTCCAGCAATGCCTGGTACAGCGCCGCTTTGACGGGGTGCTCCGGCTCCAGGGCGTCCATCCAACGGGGCAGATGCACCCTCAGCTCACTCATGGGGAAGGTATACAGCAGCGCCTTCATGAGTCTTGCGATGCCGTCGGCATCCAAAGCCTGACAGTCCGCGATGATCGGCTCCAGACAGAACGTGGATTCCAGATAGGTTTTAACCCCGGCTGCCGCCTCCCCGGCGGGATTGCGGGAATTGATGATGACCAAAAAGGGCTTTCCCGTTTTCTGCATATCGGTGATGGCCCGTTTTTCCGCCTGAATGTAGTCCTCCCGGGGAATTTCCGTGATGGTGCCGTCGGTGGTCACCACAATGCCGATGGAGCAGTGCCCCTCCATCACCTTCTTTGTCCCCAGCTCCGCCGCCTGGGTCATGGGGATCTCATGGTCAAACCAGGGGGTGGTGACCATTCGGGGCGCGCCGTCCTCCTCCGCCCCCACCGCGCCGTCCACCATGTAGCCCACGGAATCGATGAACCGCACCCGCAGCTTCGTCACGCCGTCGGGGGAGATTTCCACCGCCTCCTCGGGGATGAATTTCGGCTCCGAGGTCATGATGGTCTTCCCGGAGCCGCTCTGGGGCAGCTCATCCCGTGCCCGCTCCCGGCGGTATGGGTCGGAAATGCCGGGAATCACCAGTTCCTCCATAATGCGCTTGATCAGGGTGGATTTCCCCGTGCGTACCGGCCCTACCACACCCACATAAATATTACCGCCGGTTCTGGCGGCGATGTCCGCATAAATCTGATCCATAGCCAGCCTCCTTCTCGGCAGGAAGAAGCTCCTGCCATGGTTTACCACAGGGTATGTTCGGGGCAGGCGGTTTAGAACCGCAGGCAGTTGATAGTTAACAGCTGATAATGATGGTGTCCCTGCGGGACGATTCCGAAATAGACATCCGGACTGATCATCCATCCCGAAGGGATTCCTGAATTGTCCATTGTCGATGAAGCAAAAAACTACCCGTTTTTGCTCGCTGGCGGGTAGTGACAAGGGACGTTTCTTCCGCTATAATGACAGTGGAACGGAATTGCAGCGTGGCAGACCATCTCTGGAAGCGTCCCGCTGCCCCACCCTCTGCCCGCTTGCGGGTCACAACAAGGAAGGAGACTGCAATTATGAAACTGAAACGAATGGTAGCCAGTATTCTGGTACTGCTGCTGGTGGTGTGCCTGCTGCCCATCAGCGCGATGGCGGATACAATGCCAAATCACACTGGCCCTGATTCGATAGATATTCCATCTGGCAATTCTATGCAAGATAATCGGGGATCTGTAGGTACGAACTATGGAGATGTAGATACTAACTCTGGAACAATCGAAAATAATAAAGGAGATGTAGGTGGAAACCACCAAACTATCACTAATAACGGCACTGCTGATGACAAGTCCGGAAATGTCGGTAATAATTATGGTACGATTGTAAATAACTACGGTTCTGTAACTGATAATTACCTTGACATCACGGACAACAAGATCGGCGGCGTGGTGTTGCAAAACAATTCTAGCGGCAAAATAACAACCAACAACGGCACCGTCGGTGCAAAATATTCAGACGGAACCGTAGACATCAACTCCGGCAACGTCGGCACCATCGAAACCAACAACGGTACGGTCATTCTCAACCAAAGGTATGGCACCGTGGGTAAAAAAGAAGAGAATGGGGCTGTCGTTTCCACCAGCGGCAACTACGGCACCATTGATGAAAACGAGGGTACGGTCTTGATCAACCAAGAGGGCGGCACCATCGATGTCAACAATGGCGTCGTTGGTGAATTGGTTGGCGGCAATGTCACCAGTGATGACAATATTGGCAACTACGGCACGGTCAATACCAACAATGGTACCATCACCACAAACCATAAGCTTGTGGACACCAATGGGGAAACAGGTTATATTTATGCCAACGATGGTCAAGTCAATGTAAATAAGGGCAGTATTTCCCATAACAACAATACGCTCAATACCAACGATGGTGAAGTGATACAGAACGATGGCAAAGTGAATACCGACAATGGAACCATAACACAGAACTACAAACAGGTAACGACCAACAATGGCGAAGTGGAACAGAACTTTGGCACGGTAGAAACCAACGCCATCGATGGTGATGTGAGTAATTTCCGTATGGAGGCTGCCGTGGCATTCACGGCTGCGCAGGATGCCCAAGCTGCCGCGCTGGAGGGCGAGGTGCAATATAACTTCGGTACGGTGAAGGATTACACCGGTTGCATTGAGCAAAACGATCCCCCGATCATCTACTACGGCCTGTCCTGGGGGGACAATACGCAGAATCTGACGCTCCTGCGGGGGGATGTGCAGCAAGGGGAACCGCTGAACCTGGACACGTACGCCGCCCAGGCCAGCCGCGACGGCTACAAAATGACGGGTTATACTGCTTGGGCACGCAAGGATGGCGCGGATTCTAAGATTACGGAAACCGATAACTACACCATGAAGATGCCCGTCTGGCTGCAAATCCTGTGGGAGAAGATTGTCCAGCCCGCTCCCTCCAATGAGCCGGAGGTCAAGACCGTCAAGACCGCAACCATCCCCACCAGCCTGTCCGCGGATCAGGTGAAGGTGGGCGCCCTGGTTCGCTGCGGCAAGATGATATTCAAGATCATCGAGGTGACCGACGACTCCATCCGGGTCGCCACTGTGGGTTGGCTGTCCGAGGCGGATTTGG
>JAQXPK010000130.1 GCA_029100605.1 Bacillota bacterium
ACTGAAAATTTAGGGTAGACATTGCGCAGTGGAGCGCGTAGCAGCCTGCGTAGCAACTCAACAGGCATTATTCAGATTTTTTAACTTTCGTTTTCTTTGCTCTTTTCCTCGTCGGTTAGCAACGGGTTTACCGTCACACTGTATCCAGCCTCTAAGGTTCCATTTCTCTTATCTTCCTTATAGGCTTGTAAAATAGCTGCGCTGATGATTCGTTTTGACGTTTGGTTCAATCTTGTCATGATCCTAAAAATATGTTCCAGACTCTCCACTTCATCTTCTTCCGACCATCTCGCTATATCTTCGTTGCTTGGCGCGCCCGGTGGTGTCGGATCATCGCTCGTACCCAGAAGGTACCCGAGATTCACTTGGAAAATCTCGCACAGTGAATCCAGATTGTCATATTCTGGTCTTCTCTGTCCTCTCTCCCATACTGACACTGTGTACATCGATACCCCTAGTCGTTCTGCCAGCTCTGATTGCTTCATATTTTGAGCTTTGCGCAGTTCTTTTAACCTCTCTTGAAATGTTGCCAATGCTACGTCCTCCATTTCACTTTCCGCTACAGCAAATTAGTTGTTCTGTGCGAGTACAAGAAATATATTCGCTTTTATTGTACTAATTTCTATTGACACGCATCTAATTCTGTGCTACTATTCTTCTAGTAGCTCTATCCGACTATTGCTACGCATCTATTAGCTTTTTACCTCTATTTCTTGAAAGGAGTACTCGCATGGACCTGAAGAAAATTACTGTTAAGACCAAGGCTACCGGTAACTGCAAATCTAAGGAACGCACCTATGACTCTCAGATCCTTGAATTGGGTGATCAGACTATGTTCTATATCATGTCTAAGACTGCGCGTGATATTTTGAACTTTGACCATTTCAAACTTGAGGATATCGCCAGCGTCTCTTTCGATGGGCACGTCTATCTCGTTTCTGATACTGGCACTACGAATACGAAATCTAAGTACCCCATTCTCTATACCACTAGAATCGCTTAATGGCCTTACATCACACGTGATTGAATCTTTAACATCTCCTTATCCGTGTGAACGCCAGCTTTTCTCTCGCCACCTTGCCTTTTCACGAATTCTGCCACTGCTCTGCGGTGGCATTTTTTTGCTCAACTTTTTGATTTCTTACTCTTTCTCTTGGTATTTCCTCTTCTTTGTGTCGCTTTCAGCGTAGCTACCTTGTTCATCTATTTTTTCGGCTATATTCAGTTATTCATTCAATTAGCTGTTAAGCAGCTAATTTTCAGGAATATTTGTAAATAATAGGCGTCAAAACGCTATTACTTTACCTTTGGGTAGACATTCCCCAATGGAGCTAACAGTTTTACAGTCAATCTGCACAATTTCTGGCGTTCAATTTTCGATTATTATTGTTGAATATGGCGGATTTTTTCGTATTTTGATCTTTACACTGCTTTTTTACTCCATTTTTCTTGAGTATATTGGGTATACATGGATTTACTCAAAACCACTGCTTCCAATACGAATCAGGTAGTGAAAAGCTCATATCCCATGAGTAAGTCGCCCCTCTCACATGAGTTATTCGCCCCTCTTCTGACGATTCTATATTTCCGGAATACGTGCGCTGAACATTCGAGAACAGCGCATTCAACGCAACAGCCCAATTCCATGAAACGGTGCATTTCTCGCAAAATGGTACAATAACTCAACGATATTATACCGCCTCTCTCCGCATTCGTCAATTATCATCGACTGATTTTTAGTTTTTCTACCATTTGAAGCCGGATGAAATCGAAAAAGGCGGTTCTTTGTCATATTTGCTGAAATACCTTTCCGATTCTGTAGAGTCTGGATAATCTGCTCCTGTTTCAAACTGTCAGGCAGCTGTGAAGCAGCTACAGTCTTGCCTGAAGGTCGGAGGCATGGGGCACGACTGGACAGCCGGGTCGATTTCCAGTATCGCTTCGGTGCCATCGTGGGGACAACGGCACGCTTACCGGCGTATGCAGTCGGTACCTTGTACCTGACGAATGGCGGCAAAGCAAGGGAACTGCGGCAAGAAGTTCCGACGAAGCAGGGACTATGCAAGCAAACCGGCAGGCTCCAAAGGAGCCTGCCGGCTGTCTTTTTCGTGGGAAGCTCTGACCTTTGCGTGATGGGGGAGCTGAGGGCACCCATACCCCCGACGCGGTCAATAGATTTCCTGCTCCAGATCCCGGAACAGGTCTGAGTCAAAAAACGTATACAGATCCATATTCAGTCCCTCGCAGATTCGTGCGACAGTTTCAATGGTGACGGAGTTGTTCCGTCCGTTGACGATGTTATTCAGGGTGGACTGCCGAATTCCGCAGCGGATGCTCAGCGCGTTCAGCGACAGGCGATTCTCGTCACACAATTCCAGGATTCGCCGCTGTAATGCTTCCTTTGACCGCATCTGCCTCACTCCTTTTCCTGATTATACACCGCCGTCTCAGGAAAAGCTACCTCTTTTTCCAAAAGTTTAGGGCCGCACCGCATAATGGGGCAAGGAGATTCGGCGGGAGATTTTGATTCAAGCGAAAGTATGGAAAATGCGGGAATGCCGGATGTATTTCCCATTTCACATACTGCACGATTGGGGCTTTAGATCCGCCGAAGCCCGCAGTTCTCATTGTGCGGTGTCGCCTGAGATTTCCTCTTGCAAAAAAGCCGGAGATGATGTATAATTGCATTTAGTTAGCATATGCAAACTGCTAAGAATGGAGGTATCGATGGATGACGATTGATGATTTGTACATGGGTCAGTCCGGAGTCATTGACCAGGTGGGCGGCGAAGGGCCGCTGCGTCTGCGGTTTCTGGACATGGGTCTGATCCCCGGAACGAAGGTGACTCTGCAAAAGATTGCCCCCATGGGCGATCCCATTCAGATCCAGGTGCGGGGATATGAGCTGACCATCCGCCGGGAGGATGCCCAGAAAATCACACTGAAGGAGGGCAGGGTATGATTTTTGCTTTGGCAGGCAACCAAAACTGCGGAAAAACCACCCTGTTCAACGCCCTCACCGGCTCCAACCAGCATGTGGGAAATTTTCCCGGCGTTACGGTGGATCAGAAAACGGGGTATATTAAGGGCACGGAGCACCAGGTGGTGGATCTGCCCGGCATCTACTCCATCCGCCCCTACACCCAGGAGGAAATTGTCACCCGGGATTTCATCCTCAAATCCAAGCCGGACGGCATCCTCAACATCGTGGACGCCACCAACATTGAGCGAAACCTCTATCTGACGCTCCAGCTGCTGACCCTGAAGATCCCCACGGTGATTGCCCTGAACATGATGGACGAGCTGCGGGGCAACGGCGGCAGCGTGGACGTGAAAAAGATGATAGAGGCCATCGGCGTGCCGGTGGTGCCCATTTCCGCGGCGAAAAATCAGGGCATCAGCGAACTGGTGGATACCCTGATCGACACCGCGTCCCGCCGGGTTTTGCCAAAGGTGATGGATTTCTGTCCTGAAGGCCCGGTGCACCGCTGTATTCACGCGGTGTGCCATATCATTGAGGATCACGCCCAGCGCATCGGCGTAGCCCGGCGGTTCTGTGCCATGAAGCTCATCGAAGGTGAGCAGGACTTTGCCGATACTCTGGGGCTGAGTCAGAACGAGAAGGAACTGATCGAGCATACCATCCTGGAGATGGAGTACGAAACCGGTCTGGATCGGAACGCCGCGCTGGCGGATATGCGCTATAACTTCATTGAGAAAGTCTGCGCAGAGTGCGTTGTCAAGGCGAAGGAAAGCAAGGAGCACCGGCGGAGTATGCAGATCGACAAGGTGCTAACCCACCGGATTTTTGCCATTCCGCTGTTCGTTGCGATTATGGGGTTGGTTTTCTTTTTGACCTTCAACGTGGTGGGCGCGTTCCTTTCCGATTTGATGGCCTACGCCGTGGACGGGTTGACTCTTCTGGCGGATCGAGCGCTGACAGTCTACGGCATTAACCCCGTGGTGCACAGTCTGATCATCGACGGCATCTTCTCCGGCGTAGGCAGCGTGGTGAGCTTTCTGCCGCTGATCGTGACCCTGTTCTTCTTCCTGTCCATTCTGGAGGACAGCGGCTACATGGCCCGGGTGGCCTTTGTGATGGACAAGCTGCTGCGGAAAATCGGCCTGTCCGGCAGGAGCTTTGTGCCCATGCTGGTGGGCTTCGGCTGCTCCGTGCCCGCCATTATGGCAACCAGGACCCTGTCGTCCAACCGTGACCGGAAAATGACCATTCTGCTGACGCCTTTTATGAGCTGCTCGGCGAAGATCCCCATCTACACCCTGTTTGCCGCCGCTTTTTTCCCGGGTCATGAGCTGGTTGTGATGCTTTTATTGTACTTTGGCGGGATCGCCGTGGGAATTCTGGTGGCGCTGCTGCTGAAAAATACCATCTTTCAGGGAAATCCCGTGCCCTTTGTCATGGAGCTGCCCAATTACCGTATGCCCTCACCAAAGTCGGTGCTGCTGCTCATGTGGGAAAAGGCCAAGGATTTCCTGACCCGAGCCTTCACGGTGATTTTTGTTGCAACGGTGGTCATCTGGTTCATGCAGACCTTTGACATCCGTTTCAACGTGGTGCAGGACAGCGCCGACAGCATTCTGGCGGCGCTGGGGCGGCTGGTGGCGCCCATCTTCGCGCCGCTTGGCTTCGGCGACTGGCGGATGGTGACGGCGCTGGTGTCCGGCTTTACCGCCAAGGAGGCGGTTGTCAGCACCTTCGGCGTCATCCTGGGTGTCAGCACGGAGCAGCTGGGCGCAGCGCTGCACGCTCTGTTCAGCACCGCCTCAGCAGCCAGCTTTCTGACCTTCTGCCTGCTGTACACCCCCTGCGTCGCGGCGGTATCCACGATGAAGTCGGAGCTGAATTCCGGTTGGAAAACCGTGGGCGTGGTGATTGCCCAGTGCCTGGTGGCATGGCTGGCGGCCTTCGCGGTCTATCATGTGGGGGTGCTGCTATGAGCTGGATCGACTATGCGCTGCTCGCCCTCATCGTGGGCTACTGCCTGTACCTGCTGCTGCGGAAAAAGAAAAAGGGTAGCTGCTGCGGCGACTGCAGCCAATGCCGCGGCTGTAAAAAACGGGATCCCTAATGCAGAAAAAGGGCGCTCCTTCCGGAGCGCCCTGCCCGCGTTACTGCAGGCCCTGCTCGTAGGCCTCGATCATCTTCTTGACCATCTGGCCGCCCACGGAACCGGCCTCGCGGGAGGTCAGGTGACCGTTGTAGCCGTTGGTCAGATTCACGCCGACCTCGGAAGCAGCCTGCATCTTGAACTTGTCCATGGCTTCTTTGGCCTGAGGAATGTTGATCTGGTTGTTGCTCTTCATACCGTTTTCTCTCCTTTTGTCGTTTTCCCGGAAAGACAAGCGCTTTCCGGAGGAAAACGACTTTTCTTTCCGCACCCCTATTTTTACCCACGGATGATACTCTATCCTTGGGTGTTTGCGGAAGGACAGGCAGCTTGTTCCAAAGCGGCGTTTTTTGGTGAAAACCAGGGAAAGTGGGAACAAAAACGGCTGTCATTCTCGGCGCAGCCAGTTCACACGCAGCCCGGAAAACCGTTTCGCGGTTCAGACAGAGGCGCATGGTTTTCCGGCGTCTCCAAGGGGTAGCAAAAACGAAAGCGATCGAGATTTTTTGGTTTTTCTATTGCGATTTTTCCAGTTTTTGGTATACTGGGTGTATCTGAACGAAAAGAAGGACACGCTATGGTTATCAAACAGGATTTTCTGTATTCTCCCAAGGGGGCAAACCGTCCCCTGCACATTTATCTGCCGGATGGGTACGAATCCCGGCAGGATTGCTACCCCGTCATGTACTTCTTTGATGGTCACAACCTGTTTTTTGACAGCGACGCCACCTACGGCAAGTGCTGGGGGCTGAAGGCCTTTCTGGACGACTGGGGAAAGGACATGATCGTGGTTGGCCTGGAATGCGGTCACGACGGCGATGAACGGCTCAGCGAGTACCTTCCCTACCCGGCGGATCGGGGCAGCTGGTTTGACCGCTTTACGCCCATGGGGGACGCCACCATGGACTGGATCGTAAACGAAGTAAAGCCCTACATCGACGGGCAGTTCCGCACCATCCCCTTCCGGGAGTGTACCGGCATCGCCGGCTCCAGCATGGGCGGGGTGATGTCCCTGTACGCCGCCGTGGCGTACAACCGATGGTTTTCCAAGGCCGGGTGCCTGTCCAGCGCCATCAGCTTCTGCATGGAGCCGCTTATGGCAGACATTCAGCGCTGCCCCATCAGCCCGGACACCCGGATCTACCTGTCCTGGGGCACGCGGGAGGCTCACGGCGTGAAAAACCCCCAGCGGGAGGATACCAGCAGCTGGACATATCGCTGCAACAAGCGGGCGGCGGATGGTGTCACTCAAAAGGGCGCAGTTGTGAAGCTGCGCTGCCAGGTGGGCGGCGCTCACTGTGAGGCCGACTGGGAAAAGCTGGTGCCGGAGTTTATGAATTTCCTGTGGATGGAATAGAAAACGGGCAAAATGCGGCATTGAGGGACTTACACCAAATTGCAGTTTGGCGGCGAGTCGCCGCTGACAATGCGTGCCCAGGTGGTTTGTAGTCGCTACGCCATTGGGTACAGCTCGGTTCGGTACAGGGTGGAAAATTGCAGTATGGCGGACAAAAGTCTTCCCCTTGAGGGGAAGGTGGCTCGCCGTCAGGCGAGACGGATGAGGGGTGCCCGGTACGAATTCGCCGCAGCGTATCGATTCCCGGAGTGAAGTACCGCCCCTCATCAGTCAAAAATCAAAGATTTTTGCCAGCGGACATTATGGTATGATTGCCCCCGGCAATCATAATATTTCTGATTCGCTGCGCGGAGCACCACCC
>JAQXPK010000131.1 GCA_029100605.1 Bacillota bacterium
CTTCCTTTCATGGAGGTAATGGAAAGTGCTTAGCGGTTTTACTCAGCTGCCCGACAAATTGCATGCGACGCAGTCGCCTTGCCTCTCCCTATGGGAGAGGTGGCAAAAATCTTCGATTTTTGACGGAGAGGGTACGCTGTACCGAGATACCCTCTCAGTCACCTGCGGTGACAGCTCTCCCAAAGGGAGAGCCAAGGGTGCTGCCGCACCAGTGCGCCAAATTGCAGTTTGGCGGACGAGAGCCTTCCCCTTGAGGGGAAGGTGGCTCGCCGCAAGGCGAGACGGATGAGGTGTCGCCGCGATAGCGGCGTTACCCTGTCCCAATTCGCCGAGACGCTTTTACTATCGTAAACGGGTACTGCACACCTCATCAGTCAAAAATCAGAGATTTTTGCCAGCTTCTCCTCAAGGAGAAGCCTTGGGCGCTGCGCGGCAAATTCCGATTTGCCGGTTTGCTGCGTTAAGCCGATATGCACATTGAAAATTACGGCATCATAATTTTCAATTTCTATAGCAGTCCGAACAGTTCTTCCTTCTGCTTTAGAACGGTGTCCAGCATTTCGATATACTGCTCCGGGAATTTGGGGTTGTGGAACCGGCGGAGGGTGCCGTCGGGGAGATTGACCTTATTCATGCCTCCGCCGCCCAGAGAGAGGATGGTGTGAACCTCCTCCATCATATAAATGTTGTACAGGCAGTCCAGGTTGTCCCGGCTCCAGCCCACGTTTTCAAAGCTGCCGGACATATATTTCTGGCGGTAGAGATAGTAGGGCTTGTAGCCTAAGCGCCGGAGGGTGTTTCCCGCGTAGGCCACCATTTCGGTAACTGCCTCCGGGGAGGGAAGGTTTTCCCGCTTTTCAAACAGGTCGGCTCCCTTTTTCAGCGCCAGGGTGTGGACGGTGATGTTGGCGGGGTTCAGCGCCGCCACCGCGTCCAGGCTCCGGCAAAAGCCCTCCACGGTGTCCGTGGGCAGGCCGGCGATCAGATCCATATTCACAGCGGTAAAGCCGGCGCGCACCGCTTCGTCGTATGCCCGCAGAACGTCGGCGGCCTTGTGAGGCCGGGCGCAGGCGCGGAGCACCGTGTCCTGCATGGTCTGGGGATTGATGCTCATGCGGTCGGCGCCGTGGGCGCGGATGGTTTGCAGCTTTTCCAAATCCAGGGTGTCCGGACGCCCGCCCTCCACGGTGAATTCCAGGCACCGGGACAGGTCAAAATGCTGATGAATGGCGTCCAACAGCCGCGCCATCTGGGACGCGGAGAGGGTGGTGGGCGTGCCGCCGCCGATGTAGACGGTGCGGACGGTTCTCCCGGAATCCGCCAGCAATCTGCCCGTGACCGCCATTTCCTGCTCCAACGCCTGGAGGTACGGCTCCAGCAGCTCCGTCTTTCTGCCGATGGTGCGGCTGACGAAGCTGCAATAGCTGCACCGGGTGGGGCAGAAGGGGATGCCGACGTATACTGACACATCCTGAGGCTGGAGCAGCCCCGCCGCCCAGACGGTGGAAACGGAGCATTCCACAGCCAGACGCCGCCGGTCGGGGGTGACGTAGTAGACGTCCCGCAGCAGCTTGTCAGCGGAGGCGGGAGTGCCGCCCTCCAGCAGATGCTTTGTGGTGATTTTGGTGGGACGCACTCCGGCCAGGGCGCCCCAGGGCGGAACCGCGGGCAGAAGCTGCCTTGCCGCCAGGTAGAAGCTCTGCTGCAGGCACCGGCGGCGGAGCCGAACGGTTTCGTCGGCAGCCTTGATTCGCCGGGAGGCGCGGGCGGTGACGCCGTTGACGGTGATGTGCGCCGTGGCGGTGAGCCAGGTTTTCCCCCGGTGGAGGGCGGAGACAGCCTGCCCCTGGGTGTCGGGAAACAGGGAAAGCTGCAGCTGCTCTACCGCATAGCGGTCGTCGTGACCGATGAGTGTCAGTTCCATAAAAACCTCGGTTATATCAGGTAGGGATTGTACCGTTTTTCCTCCGCCAGGGTGGTGGATTCCCCGTGACCGGGGTAGACCCGGTAGTCGGTATGAAATCCGGCGAGGCGGTGCAGGGAAGCGGTAAGCGCCGCCGGATCGCCACCGGGAAGGTGGGTGCAGCCGCAGGAACCAGCGAACAGAGTATCCCCGCTGAACATGGCGTCGCCCACCAGCAGGCACACGGAGCCGGGGGTGTGACCGGGGGTGTGGATCACGGATATGTCCAGCCCCGCCAGGTGCAGCCGGTCTCCCTCGCCGTAGGTGTTGGTGTAGTACAGCGGCCCCGCCGTCATCTGGGGCGGCATGGAAAGATCCTCCCCGCAGAGGTAAACCTGGCAGCCGGTCTCGGCGGCGATGTCCCTCACGCCGCCTACATGGTCAAAGTGCCCATGGGTCAGCAGCACGGCTTCCACGGTCAGTCCCAGGCTCTCCACCTTCTCCAGCACCACCTCCGGGGTATACCCGGGGTCGATCACGCAGCAGGTTTTGGAAGCGCTGTCGTGGATGAGATAACAGTTGGTCTGATAGGCTCCCAGGGTCAGGGTGTGAATGTTCAGCATAAGAAAACCTCTCTGATGTCCGAAATCTCTCATTTCCGCCTGGGCGTGTCCATGAGCTGCTCCGTGTCCAGGATCAATGTCACGGGGCCGTCGTTGACGGATTCCACCTGCATATCCGCGCCGAAGCGGCCGTGCTGAGGGGGATAGCCCAGGGCGGCGCAGTCGGCGAGAAACTGCTCGTACAGCCGTTCCCCCAGTTCGGGGTTGGCGGCGTCGGTGAAGCTGGGTCGGCGGCCCTTACGGCAGTTGCCGTAGAGGGTGAACTGGCTGACCACCAGCACTTCGCCGTTTACCGCGTCCAGCCCCAGGTTCATTTTGTCATTTTCATCGGTAAAAATCCGCAGTCCCAGGGCTTTTTCCGCCAGATACCGGCATTCTCTTTCCGTATCGTTGGGGCCGACGCCCAGAAGGATCAGAAAGCCCTTCCCGATTTTTCCCACCACCTCGCCATCAATGGCGACGGAGGCGGAGGTGACCCGTGTCAATACAGCGCGCATACTACGCTCCTTTCCGATCAGTTCTGTCCCCGTTTGGAGCCGGTGACATCCCGGATGCTCAGCAGTTTTTTGCGGATGGTTTCCAGCTCCGCCACGTCCTTGACCTCGAAGCGGATGGTGATGGTGCTGCGGCCATCGGGCAGATCCTTGCCGCTCAGCTCCTTCACCCGTACCCGGGCGGTGGTCAATACCGTAGCTACGTCCAGAACCAATCCGTCCCGGGTGATGCAGTCCAGCTCCAGAGTGGTCTCAAAGGGCTGCTCCTCCTGGGTCGCCCAGCGCACCCGCACCCAGCGGGCAGCCTGCCGGGGGTCGTCCCGGTTCTGGGCGTTGGGGCAGTCCGCCCGGTGGATGCTGACGCCGAAGCCCTTGGTGATAAAGCCCACAATGGCGTCGCCGGGGACGGGGGTGCAGCATTTGGCGAACTTGATCATGCAGGAATCAATGTCCTCCACAATGACGCCGTTGACGGCGTGGCGGTTTTGCAGCACCGCGTCGGTATCCGGGCGAACCCGCAGGGGGCTTACGGGGAGCTTTTCCGCGGACTGCTGCTTCAGCGCCTTGTTGATGTCGTCCCGGATGCGCCCCACGGCCTTGGTGGCGGTGAGACCGCCGTAGCCGATGGCGGCATACAGATCGTCCCAGTTGTCAAAGGACAGCTTCTTCAGCAGCGGCGCTTCCAGCTCCGGGTCGGACAGCGCCGCGAGAGGCAGTCCCACCCGCTTCATTTCGGATTCAAAGGAGGCTCTGCCGTGGACGATGTTTTCCTCCCGCTTTTCCTTCTTGAACCACTGCTTGATCTTGGTTCTGGCCTGATTGCTCTTACAGATGGTCAGCCAGTCCCGGCTGGGGCCTTTGGCGGACTTGGAGGTGAGCACCTCCACAATATCGCCGTTTTTCAAGGTGGTGTCGATGTTGGCGATGCGGTTATTGACCTTCGCGCCGATCATGGAGTTTCCCACGCCGGAATGGATGGCATAGGCAAAGTCGATGGGCGTGGAGCCGGCGGGCAGGGAGACGATGCGTCCCTTGGGGGTATAGACAAAGACCTCGTCGTCGAACATATCGATTTTCATGGACTGGACGAACTCTTCCGCGTCGGAATCCTGCTGGCTTTCCAGCAGGCGGCGCACCCATTCAAAGTCCTTTTCACTGCCCGCGCCGGCGCCCTGCTTGTACTTCCAGTGGGCGGCGATGCCGTATTCCGCCGTCTCATGCATCTGCCAGGTGCGGATCTGCACCTCAAAGGGGATGCCCTGAGAGCCGATGACGGTGGTGTGCAGGGACTGGTACATATTGGGCTTGGGGGTGGAGATATAGTCCTTGAACCGTCCGGGCACCAGGCTGAACAGGTCGTGAACGTGCCCCAGGACGTTATAGCAGTCGGGAATGGTGTCCACGATGACCCGGAAGGCGTAGATGTCGTACAGCTCGTCCATGGTCTTGCCCTGGGAGAGCATTTTGCGGTAGATGGAGTAGACGTGTTTGATCCGGCCGTAGGTGGTGTTGTGGATGCCCACGGAGGTCAGGCGCTGGGTGATCTTGTCCTGGATGGTGCGCATAAAGGCCTCGTCCTGCTCCTTGTGCGCCTGGAGATAAGAGGTGATCTCATTGTATTCCGCCGGAGCCAGGTAGCGCAGGGAGGTGTCCTCCAGCTCCCATTTGATCTTCTGCATACCAAGGCGGTGTGCCAGGGGCGCGTAGATGTCCATGGTCTCCCGGCATTTCTTGATCTGCTTTTCCGGGGTCTGGTACTGCATGGTGCGCATATTGTGGAGCCGGTCGGCGATCTTGATGAGCACCACCCGGATGTCCTTGCTCATGGCCATGAACATTTTGCGCAGATTCTCCATCTGCGCCTGCTCGGAGGAGGAGAAATTCGCCCGGGTCAGCTTGGTGACGCCCTCCACCAGCTCCGCCACTGTCTGCCCAAAGAGCTTCTCGATGTCCTCGTGAGAGGCGTCGGTGTCCTCGATGCAGTCGTGGAGCAGGGCGCCCAGAATGGCGTCGCAGTCCAGACCCATTTCGGCGACGATCTGAGCCACCGCCAGTGGGTGGATGATATAGGGGGAGCCGTCCTTGCGCTTTTGCAGCTTGTGCTTCTCGCTGGCGTAGTCCACGGCGCGGTCGATCAGCGCCATGTCCGCGCCGGGCAGGTGCTTTGTGATGGCGTCCCGCATGGCGGTATAGTGTTCTTCAAAGGTTTCCACGGTTCATCAGCTCTCTTTCGCGTGCAGCAGACGCTGCATGGTCTGGCTCCGGTTTAAATCGGCTTTGCCCTCGCCGGGAGTCAGGCGGATGGAAATGTACTTATGCTGCCGCTGAATGGTAAGCAGTCCCACGTCCCGGAAAATATCCAGGCAGGTCAGCAGCTGACCCAGGCTCATGGCGCTGCCCGACCAGCGGACGATCTTGCGGCACAGGCACATGGGAGATTCCTGCACCGGGTCCGCGGCGGCAAGATACCGCCACACCAGCGCCAGCGTTCTCCGGTCAGGCAGCAGCGCCGCCGCTTCGCCGGGGGTGAGGCTGCCTTTCTGCATATCCCGGTAGGGCGTAGTATCCGGGGAGCAGTCGGCATTGCAGCTGGGACGGATGTCCAGCACGTTCAGCTGGACGCTGCGCTCCCCCCGGAACTCGTTGATCTGGGGCGTAAAGGCCACGTCCACCAGATCCCCCGGCTGAATGGACGCCGCCTGGGGGTTGGCGGAAAAGTAGATGGCGTTGATGCCCGTGTGCCCGCTGCGCAGGCGCAGGCGCATATGCCGCCCGCCGCCCACCATGCTGATGCGGTCGATGACCAGATTTTTCATCATCAGCACCGGCTTGGGGCAGCCGTTGCCGCAGGGCTCCAGAATCTGCAGGCCGTCCACATTGGGGATGGTGAGCAGTTCCGGCGATACGGCGCAGTCCACGTCCAGAACGGTTCTGGGCACGTCGTCGGTATAATACTGCGCCGCCATGGCGCAGATTTCCCGGCGGAATTCCGGGATATTCGCCCGGGAGATGGTGAAGCCCGCCGCCAGCTCGTGACCGCCGTAGCTCTCCAGCAGCGGCGACAGGGCGCTTAAGGAGGTGAACAGATTAAAGCCCCCATGGCTACGGGAGCTGGCCTTGCCGTGCTCCCCGTCCAGGCAGATCAAAAAGGTGGGGCAGGAATATTCCTCGGCGATGCGGCTGGCGACAATGCCCACCACACCCTGGTGCCAGCCTTCGTCCGCCAGGACGATGGCCTCCGGGGGCTTGCCCGCCGGGAGCATGGACACCGCCTGCCGGTAGATTTCCGATTCCACGGCCTGCCGCTGCCGGTTCAGCTCGCACAGTCCCCGGGCCGCCTCCGCCGCCCGCTCAGGATCCTGGGTGAGAAACAGCTCCACCGCCAGATCAATCTGACCCATCCGCCCGGCGGCGTTGATCCGGGGCGCCAGCATAAAGCCGATGGAGGAGGCGGTGATGGATTCCGGGGCGCAGCCGCTTTCCGCCATGAGCGCGGCAATGCCGGGACGCTTGGTATGGGCGAGGGACTGTAAGCCCTTTGCCACAAACACCCGGTTTTCCCCCTGCAAGGGCATCACGTCCGCGACAGTGCCAAGGCACACCATGTCGGCGTATTCCTCCAGCACGTCCGCCTGAGAACCGGACAGGGCGGAGGCCAGCTTAAAGGCCACGCCCACGCCGGAAAGATTCTTGTGGGGATACCCCCCGTCGGGGCGGTGGGGGTCAACCACCGCGGCGGCGCTGGGCAGAACCTGCTTGCACTCGTGGTGGTCGGTGATCACCAGATCCATCCCAAGCTGGCGGCACAGCTCCGCCTCGGCGACGGCGGTAATGCCGCAGTCCACGGTGACGATGAGCTTCACGCCCTGGCTGTGCAACTGATGGATGGCAATGGGATTCAGGCCATACCCTTCCTCCAGCCGTCCGGGAATGTAGCTCACCACGTCCGCCCCATGGCGGCGCAGAAAGTCCGTCAGCAGGCAGGTGGCGGTAATGCCGTCCACGTCGTAGTCGCCGAACACGGCGATCCTTTCGCCTTGCGCCATCGCCAGAGCCACCCGTCCGGCGGCCTTGTCCATATCCGTCATCAAAAAGGGATCCAAAAGCGGCGCGTCGCAGTCCAGATACGCCTTTGCCTTCCGGCTGTCATCGATTCCCCGGGAGGCCAGCACCATGGCAACCAGCGGCCCATAGCCGCCGCCCGCCAGAGCGTTCACCGCCCCCGGTGCCGGCTCCGACACCTTCCATACTCCGTATTTCACAGTCCACACACATCCATTTGATTACATTTTCCTTGTATTATAGCAAAATCATACGGAATGTACAATAGGCAGTTGGGTTTTTTTCTCGACTCGGGCTGTCATGAGGGAAATTGTACCGGTATTTCCCCTTTTTATTCTTGACATTCCGGTTCGTTACGAGTAAAATAAATTCGGTATGGTGTACGCTGCGCCTTTTTCCGGGCGCTGTGTTTCATTGATAACCGGCGGTAGAGCCGGGGTATGCGTTTTGCGCCTCATGGCGTTGGATTTGCAAAAGGGAATGTCGGCCGGGATCAGCCCCGGCCGGTTGTCATGCTAATTTCACATGGGGACAATGCGCCACCCCTTCTGCCTTTATTTTATGAGAAGGAGGTGTGCTGCACATTTATGGAATGGTATCATTTTCTCATCATCGCCGTTGGCGTTGCGCTGGGGCTGGGCATCGGCTTTGCTCTGGGCATCGGCTACCGGAAAAAGGTTGCCGAGCGGGAGATCGGCTCCGCTGAGGCGGAGGCTACCCGCCTGATCAACGAAGCCATTCGCTCCGGTGAAAACCGGAAGAAGGAAATGCTTCTGGAAGCCAAGGACGAAATCCATAAATCACGCACAGAAAACGACAGGGAAGTCAAAGAGCGCCGCGCCGAGCTGAGTAAGCAGGAGCGCCGTCTGGAACAGAAGGAAGCCACCCTGGACAAGAAGGCCGAGGCCTTCGAGCGCAAGGAGGAGGAGCTTTCCAAAAAACTCCAGAAGGTCACCGAGACCCAGGCGCAGGCCGACCAGATCAAGCAGCAGCAGCTGGAGGAGCTGGAAAAGATTTCCGGCCTGACCCAGGATCAGGCAAAGGATCTGCTGCTGCACAGCATTGAGGACGATGTCCGTCACGATGCCGCCGTGAAGATCAAGGAGATCGAGCAGCAGCTGAAGGACGAGGCAGAGGAAAAGGGTCGGGAGATCATCGCCACCGCCATCCAGCGCTGCGCCGCCGACCACGCCGCCGAGACCACCGTCTCCGTTGTCGCGCTGCCCAACGACGAGATGAAGGGTCGCATCATCGGTCGGGAGGGTCGGAACATCCGCACCCTGGAGACCATCACCGGCGTCGATCTGATCATCGACGACACCCCCGAGACCATTACCGTCTCCAGCTTCGATCCCGTCCGTCGGGAGGTTGCCCGGCTGGCACTGGAGAAGCTCATCGTGGACGGCCGCATCCATCCCACCCGCATTGAGGACATGGTGGAAAAGGCTCGGAAAGAGGTTGACCGCACCATTCGGGAGGAGGGCGAGCGCGCCTGCTACGAAACCGGCGTGCACAACCTGAACCCGGAGCTGGTGAAGATTCTGGGTCGTCAGAAGTACCGTACCTCTTACGGTCAGAACGTTCTGAACCACTCCATCGAGGTTGCCCACATCGCCGGACTGATGGCTGCGGAGCTGGGCGTGGACGTTGCCATGGCGAAGCGTGCCGGCCTGCTCCACGACCTGGGCAAGTCCATTGACCACGAGGTTGAAGGCAGCCACGTTCAGCTGGGCGCGGATCTAGCCCGGAAGTACAAGGAGAACCCCGTCATCGTCAACGCCATCGAGGCGCACCACGGCGATGTAGAGCCCAAGACCGTGATTGCCGTGCTGGTTCAGGCTGCCGACGCCATCTCCGCCGCCCGTCCCGGCGCCCGCCGCGAGAACGTGGAGAACTATATCCGCCGCCTGCAAAAGCTGGAGGAGCTGACCGGCTCCTATCCCGGCGTGGAAAAGGCCTACGCCATTCAGGCCGGTCGTGAGGTTCGGATCATGGTCAAGCCCGAGGTTGTCTCCGAGGACAACATGGTGCTTCTGGCTCGGGATGTCGCCAAGAAGATCGAGTCCGAGCTGGAATACCCCGGTCAGATCAAGGTCAATGTGATCCGGGAAACCAAAGCTGTCGAGTACGCGAAATAATGTGTCCCTCCGTAGCGATTCGCTGCGGAGGGTTTTTTTCGCCTCGCGTCTCTTTCCTGATAAAAATTCTTCTTTCGATTCCCGGTTTCTTGTTTCACTTTCCTCTTTACGAATGTGGGAAATTGTTGTACAATAGGCTCATCGTGATTTGGGAGGCGGCATTGTGAACTGTTTGAAGTGCGGTCGGGAGATTGAAGAGGGGCAGGTTTTCTGCGGAGACTGCCTGCTGGACATGGAAAAGCACCCGGTGAAGCCGGGCACAGCCGTGCAGCTGCCGCCTCAGGTGTACGCCAGCGCTCCCAAGAAAGCGCACCCCCGCCGTCGGACTAAGCCCGCTCCCGAGGAACAGGTCAAGTCTCTGAAGCTCCGCGTCCGCGTTTTGGCTGTGCTGCTGGCAATCTGTATTGTGCTGCTGGCTGTCTTGACCGTCCCGGCAATGAAATACTATCGGGAAGACCATTTCCTCCCGGGACAGAATTATTCCGCCGTCAGCAGCACCGAAGAAGCCGGTGGGAATTGATGTTTCACGTGAAACATTGGCTGCGGCTTATTTCCGGTGTTTCACGTGAAACATCCGAAAGATAGAGGAGAAAACTATGGGCAAAATAATCGCGGTCGTCAATCAGAAGGGCGGCGTTGGCAAAACCACCACCGCTGTGAACCTCACGGCGGCTCTCCACGACCTGGGGCTGAAGGTTCTGCTATGCGACTTCGACCCCCAGGCAAACGCCACCTCCGGGCTTGGACTGGACAAGGGAAAAAGCAAATATACCATCTACGACGTAACCATCAACGGCGTGAGCGCCCGGGAAGCCGTGGTCTCCACCCGGTATGGCGACGTGCTGCCGTCCTCAGCCGACCTGGCTGGCGCCACGGTGGAGCTGATCTCCGCCGAGCACCGGGAACGTCAGCTGGACATGGCGCTGAACGGCGTGAAGGAAGACTACGATCTGATCTTCGTGGACTGCCCTCCCTCCCTGGAGCTGCTGACGCTGAACGCCCTCTGCGCGGCGGACGGCATTCTGGTTCCTGTGCAGTGCGAATATTTTGCCCTGGAGGGCTTAAGCGATCTGATGGCGACGCTGCGAACGGTAAAGCGCCGGATGAATCCCCGGCTGGAGATCTTTGGCGTGGCGCTGACCATGTTTGACGGGCGCACGAATTTCTCCGCTCAGGTAGCTCAGGAGGTGCGCCGCCACTTCCCGGGCAAGGTATTCGCCACGGTGATTCCCCGGAACATCCGCCTGGCGGAAGCGCCCAGCCACGGTATCCCCGTCACCGCCTACGACAGAACCAGCCGGGGCGCGGCGGCCTACCGAGCCATGGCGGAAGAAATCAGGAATAAGCTGTAAGGAAGGAGAAACGATGGCATCTCAAAAAGGACTTGGCAAGGGCTTAGGCGCGCTGCTGGGGGATTTCAGCGAAGAGCCCCAGGAGAAAAGCGCCTACCAGCTTTTGCCCATCTACAAGGTAGAGCCCAACCCGGATCAGCCCCGGCAGGACTTCGATGAAGCGGAGCTTCAGGCTCTGGCGGATTCCATTGCCGTCCACGGCATCATTCAGCCCCTGACGGTGCGGGAAATGCCCAACGGCTACTACCAGATCATCGCGGGCGAGCGGCGCTGGCGGGCCGCGCGGCTGGCAAACGTAAGCGACGTACCCGCCGTTATCATCGAGGCCGACGACAAAATGGCCATGGAGCTGGCGCTGATTGAAAACCTCCAGCGGCAGGATCTAAACCCGCTGGAAGAAGCCCTGGGGTATCAGACTCTGATGAACGAATACGGCCTGACCCAGGAGGAGGCCGCCGGTCGGGTGGGAAAGTCCCGTCCCGCCGTTGCCAACGCGCTGCGGCTCTTGGGGCTATGCCCTGAGGTGCAGGAGCGGGTTCGGAAAGGCGAGCTGTCCGCCGGTCACGCACGGGCAATTTTGCAGCTGAAATCCGAGAAAAAGCAGCAGGAGGCCGCCCAGAAGATTGTGGCACTGGGGTTGTCCGTCCGTCAGGCGGAGCTGCTGTGCAAAAATCTGGGCAAGGAACCCGCCCCCAAAAAGCAGGAGGTTTTCGCGGTGGACTACGTAGCCGAGTGCGAAAAATCTCTGAGCAAGCACCTGGGTCGGGGCGTCAAGATCATCAACGGCAAACGCAAGGGACGCTTCGAGCTGGAGTTCTACGGTCAGGAGGATTTGCAAAACCTGCTTGACGCCCTGATGAAAATTCAAAAATAAATAACCGATATAAGGAGAGGTAACCATGCTGGACATCAAGAAAATCAAGGAAAATCCCGACGCTGTGAAGGCCGGTCTGCGGGCAAAGGAAGTGGACTGCGACGCCACGGTTGACCGGATTCTGGAGCTGGACGCAAAGATCCGCGCCCTGAAAACCAACACCGAGACCCAAACCGCCCAGAAAAACAAGCTGGCGAAGGACAACGGCAAGCTCTTCGGCATGAAAAAGAAGGCCGAGAAAGAGGGCAAGGACGTTTCCGACCTGGACGCCGCCATTGCCGCCAACAACGCCCAGTCCGTGCGGATCGCCGATGCCATTGAGCAGGAGCTTGCCGAACTGAAGGCACTGAATGACGAATACCGGGTCGCCATGCTCAGCCTGCCCAATCTGCCCGACCCCGACCTGAAGCCCGGCGGAAAGGAAAATAACGAGCCTCTGCGTTACTTCGGCGAGCCTCACAAATTTGACTTCACCCCCAAAAACCACGTGGAGCTGTGCCTGGATCTGGGCCTGATCGACTATGAGCGGGGCGTCAAGCTGGCGGGTTCCGGCAACTGGATGTACACCAATATGGGTGCCCGGCTGGAGTGGGCGCTGCTGAACTACTTCATCGACTGCCACATTGCCGACGGCTACGAGTTCATCCTGCCGCCCCATATGCTGGAGTACCAGTGCGGCGAAACCGCCGGTCAGTTCCCCAAGTTCGCCGACGAGGTCTACAAGATTGCCAACCCCACTGACGATCGGGTGCACTATATGCTGCCCACCGCCGAGGCCGCTCTGTGCTCCATCTACCGGGACGAAATCCTCAACGAGGCCGATCTTCCCAGGAAATTCTTCGCCTACACCCCCTGCTTCCGCCGGGAGGCCGGTTCCGGTCACGCCGACGAGCGGGGCATGGTGCGGGGCCACCAGTTCAACAAGGTGGAAATGTTCCAGTTCACCCGCCCCGAGGATTCTGACGCCGCTTTCGAGGAGCTGGTTCACAAGGCGGAGAACCTGGTAAAGGGTCTGGGCTTCCACTTCCGCACCGTGAAGCTGGCGGCGGGGGACTGCTCCGCCTCCATGGCCCGCACCTATGACATTGAGATTCAGATCCCCTCCATGAACGGCTACAAGGAGGTCTCCTCCGTCTCCAACGCCCGGGACTATCAGGCTCGCCGGGGCAACATCCGCTTCCGCCGGGAAGCCACCGGCAAGCCCGAGTTCGTCCACACCCTGAACGGCTCCGGCCTCGCCACTTCCCGCATCTTCCCCGCCATGGTGGAGCAGAACCAGCGCGCCGACGGCTCCGTCGTCGTCCCCGAGGTGCTGCGCAAATACCTGGGCGGCATCGAGGTCATTGAGAAGAAATAACTGCCAGACGTAAGCGCCCGTTAAGATAGAAGATACAAGATATGAGATACAAGATAAGGAGAAACGTTTGCCCCCATATCTTCTGTCTCATATCTACTATCTCGTATCTTCTCTCTCGTATCTGCAATCCCGTACATATGAAAGGAGCAACCATGAACAATCCTGTAAAAAAGCCGAAATGGTGGGATGAATTTATCGCCTTTGCCGTGAAAGGCAACGCCATGGCGCTGGCGGTTGGTACCATCATCGGTGCCGCCTTCTCCACCATCACCAAGAGCCTCACCGACGACATCATCATGCCCATCGTCGCCATCTTCATGGGCGGCATTGATTTCTCCGAGCTGAAAATCGTCCTGCCCCGGCTGTTCAGCGACCCGGTGCTGGACGAAGCCGGTCACGAGGTACTGAACACCCTGAACTACGGCAACTTTCTTTCCGCTGTGATCAATTTCCTGATCCTGGCGCTGGTGGTGTTCTTCCTGGTGAAGGGTCTGAACAAGCTGGCGGAGATCGGCAAGAAGAAGGAAGAGGCCGCGCCGCCTGCGCCCCCCAAGCCCAGCAACGAAGAGCTGCTGCTCACCGAGATTCGGGATCTGCTGAAGGAGCAGAAATAAGGTATGGAATTCACCATCGAAAACGATTACTTAATTGTCACCGTGACCACCTGGGGTGCCCAGGTCAAAAGCGTCGTCCGCAAATGCGACGACGTGGAGCACATCTGGCAGGCAGACAAAGCGGTTTGGGGCTATCACGCGCCCATTCTGTTTCCCCACACCGGCAAGGTCGTGGACGGCCTGATCGAGGCCAAGGGAAACGTCTATCCCTCGGGACAGCATGGCTTTGCCCGGCTCATGGAGCACACCCTGGTTCGTCAGACGGACGATTCCATTGTGCTGGAGCTGCGGTCAAACGAGGAGACCCGAAAGAAATTCCCCTACGAGTTCCGCTTGATCTCCACCATCACGCTGGACGTCGACACGGTACGCCACACACTGACGGTGGAAAATTGGGACGAGGACAAGCTGTACTTCGGCATCGGGTATCATCCCGCCTTTGCCATTCCCTTTGACGACAGCCACAGTGCCGAGGATTACGAGCTGCGGTTCAGCCAGCCGGAGTCCCCCCTCTGCGTCAACTGCCTGCCCCTGGGACTGGTGCATGGGGACAACTACTATCTGGGCAGCAACCTTCGCGCCATTCCTGTCAGCCCTGAGCTGTTCGCCAACGACAGCCACTGCATGGTCAATCTCAGATCCAAGACGCTGGGACTGTACGAAAAGGACACCGGGCGGGGCGTGGTGTGCGACATTTCCGACTTCCCCTATACCCTGATCTGGTCGAAGCCCGGCGTGCCCCGGTTCGTGTGCATCGAGCCATGGCACAGCCTGCCCAGTCCGGAGAACGGCTCCATCCGGTGGGAGGAAAAGCCTGCCGCCGCCATTTTGGAACCTGGGGAACGCTGGAGCTGCACACTCAGCACATCCTTCGTAAGATAACCAAACCCCCGCTGCGCAAGGCAGCGGGGGTTATCCTATGCGGTGGACATCAATCATACGCAATGCAGGAATTCGCAGACTTCCGTAAGTCATCCTCGACCAGAGCTTCCAGCGGGATATGAAACAGTCTGCCGATATTTTTCAGATACAGGGATTCCACGTCGTAGCTTCTCCCGGTCTCCCAATCCCGCACGTCCCGGGGAAAGCAGCAGATCAAATTCGCCAGCTCCAAACGGCTGTAATGTCGGCGCTTTCGCAGATACCGCAAATTCCGCCCGAATTGACGGCTATTGAGCACAACAATCACGCAATCACCCCATTCTTAAGTATTACTATATATTATTTGATGTTATTTGTCAATAATATATCGCATAAAATGTTATACTGGAGATGAGGTGATGGGTGTATGAAACCGCTGAAAGAACGAATCAGCATCACGATCGACAGCGATCTTCTGGAAAAGCTGCGGGAAAAAGCAGACGAAGACTGCCGCCCCCTGTCACAGTACATCAACCTGGTACTGAAAAAGCACCTGGAAGAGCAAGAGAAGAAATCATAATACTAATTCTTGATTGAAAGCTTTAAAAGCTTTCCGAGAATGAATTGTGCCAGAAAAGGCAGATGACGCCGCTGGGCTTTCCGCCCAGCAAGGAAGATAACGCATTCTGGCGCAATTCAGGCCGGAAAGAATGAAAG
>JAQXPK010000132.1 GCA_029100605.1 Bacillota bacterium
TCTGGATCGTCCCCGGGGCGTGGATCAAGCTCTGCCGGTACGCCAAACATCCGGAGCGGTACTCCGAGGAAGAGATGTACCGCCACATTCAGTTCATTCTGAAACGCGCCGTCCAGGGCGGCAATATCGACCTGAAGATCAGCGGCACCGAGAACATCCCCAAAGAGGGGGGCTTTATGCTCTACGCCAACCATCAGGGGATGTTTGACGTTCTCGCCGTGGCAGCCAGCTGCGATACCCCTCTGGGCGCTGTGTTGAAAAAAGAGCTGTATAATATCCCCTTCCTGCATCAGGTGGCCATCTGCACCAAGTCCTTCGCTATGGATCGGGAGGACGTGCGTCAGTCCCTGACGGTGATCCAGAACGTCATCCGGGAGGTCAAGGCAGGGCGGAATTACCTGATTTTCCCCGAGGGCACCCGGAGCAAGACCGGCAACCAAATGGGGCCGTTCCACAGCGGCAGCTTCCGCTGCGCCACCAAGAGCAAGTGCCCCATCGTCCCCGTGGCTCTGGTGGACAGCTTTAAGGTGCTGGATCAGAAGGGCAGCAGGCCGGTCTGTGTCCAGATTCACTATCTGCCCCCCATCCGCTATGAAGAGTACCAGGATCTGAACACCACTCAGCTGGCTGATCTGGTCAAGGAGCGAATTGCCGCTGTGATCGCGGAAAACACCTGAGTGGGGTGTGCCCCATTTGCCGGGCACCATGAAAATTTGTGGAGGAACATCCATGAAAGGATGGATCGCTATGCTTATAACCGCTTCCCTGCTGCTGGGACTGGGCGGCTGCCGGGCTCCAGTGGATGCGCCGGCTTCCGCTCCGGAAACCGCGCCCAGCCAGCCCGCCGTGGAAGAAACCGTGCCCGAGACCCAACCGGAAACAACCGCGCCCCGGGCCTCGCTTCCGGAGCCGGAGGACGCCGACTTTGTCCGGGTGCGGGACTATCTCCCGGAGGTTCTCCAGCAGCTGCCCTACGCCACCGCCGACAACTTCACCGGCCACCAAATCTACGACTTTACGGAGGTATTTCTCCGCTATGGCACCGTGAAGAAGCTCCAACTTGTGTGTGAGGAGCTGGCGCAGCAGGGGCTGAACCTGAAAATCTGGGACGGCTTCCGCCCGGTGAGCGCCCAGTTTAAGCTCTGGGAGGTCTGTCCCGACGATACCTACGTCGCCGACCCCAACAAGGGCTTCAGCGGTCACAGCCGGGGAAACACCGTGGACGTGACCCTGGTGGACACAGATGGAAACGAGATCGAGATGCCCACGGGCTTTGACGATTTTACCGCCAAGGCCGACCGGGACTATTCCGACGTTCCGGCGCTCCCCGCAGAGCACGCGATGCTCCTGCAAAATACCATGGAAAAGTACGGATTTACCGGGTATTTTGGAGAATGGTGGCATTTTCGGGACAATCAGGAGTACCCGGTGGAGAAGGTCTTTGAGCCGGTAGCCGCCGCAGTCTATCGGGCGGAGTGCCAGGAATTCATCAATCTGCGCCGCGAACCAAATGTGGACGCCCAGTCCATCGCCCGGATTCCCAGGGACGGGGAGTTCGCCGTGCTGGCGCTGCATGGGGACTTTGCGCTGGCGGAGTATCAAGGAATGCAGGGTTATGTAAACCGAAGCTATATCCGTTTGGCGGAGAAATGAGCGTGAGCGGAAATCGCCCTTGACAAGCCTGCCGGAACGTGTTATTCTACTTTTAGTTCAAAAATGAACGATATGAGGGGGACGGATATGCCACTCAGCATTTTTGAAATGGCGCTGCGGGCGCAGAAGAGCTACAACCGCCTCATGGAGCCGGTTTGTCGGAAGTGGGAGCTGACCCACAACGAGTTGGACGTGCTGCTGTTCCTCGCCAACAATCCGGGGCAGGATCGGGCAGTGGATATTGTCCGGGGGCGGGGGATGTCCAAGGGGCACGTTTCCCTGTCCCTGCGGAGTCTGGAGAAGCGGGGGCTGGTCGCCCGACGGGAGGACGGCGAGGATCGCCGCACCGCCAGACTGACGCTGACCGGCGGGGCTTCCCAGATCGCGGCGGACGGGCAGGCAGCCCAGCGGGATTTCTACAATCGCATCCGCGACGGCGTGACCCCTGAGGAGAGCCGGGTCATGTGGTCAGTGGCTCAAAAGATGGTCGATAACATCCGCAAGCTGGAGCGGGAACTGTGACAGGGGAACAGGAATCTGGAATGCTGAATTGCGGCATTTGGCGCACCAAAGCCTTCCCCTTGAGGGGAAGGTGGCTCGCCGTCAGGCGAGACGGGTGAGGTGTCGCCGCCGTAGCGGCGTTACCCTGCCCCAATTCGCCGAAATGCTTTCCCTTTCGTACATGGGTGCTGCACACCTCATCTTTGGTATCCCGTAACGAACCGAGCCGCACCCAATGGCGTGACGATTATAGACCGCCCGGGCACGCATTGTCAGCGGAGACTCGCCGCCAAACTGCAATTTTCCTAACAGCCTCGTTAAGCCGATATAAATATAATTATAACACATACCCGCGTATTTTACCACAGGAAACTGGGCAAAAAACGACCCTCCCGCCCAACCGGGCAGGAGGGTTCACTTCCGTCATACACACCGTTTCAGCAGTCCGAAGGCCGCGCCGATCATGGCCACCGGCACCAGAAGCGCCACGCTGCCCGCGAACA
>JAQXPK010000133.1 GCA_029100605.1 Bacillota bacterium
AGCTGGCCCCGGTGGGCGTAGACATTGTAGTAGCCGAACATCAGGGGGATGATTCGCCCATCCTCCGCCAGCTTCTGATAGAAGTTGTAGAAGTTACCGGTATCCTCCAATGCCTTCAGGCACATATTGTAGAGAATCTCATGAGAAAGACCGCCGCGGCCCATTTTGCCGTAGGGCCGGAAAAACTCCGTCAAATCCATGTCCGGGCTGAGCCGGGTCATGCCGAGGTACATATCGTAGCTGCCCGCGTCGATAATATTCTTGAACGCGGCGCTTCCTGCTTCCAGCGTGGTACAGGGCAGACCCAGGTCTGTCAGGTTGCTGGCAATTTCCCGGGCGATTCGAGTGCGGGCGGAGTCGTCGGAGTTCACCAGCAGGCGCAGCTCCTTGTCCTTGCCGTCCTTCTGGGGAATTTTATAATGCGACAGCTTGTCAATGAATTTCATGGGGTCATAGGCATACTTTGCCGCCAGACTCTTATTATAGAAGGACGCCGACGGCGGGCAGGGCAGGGTCACCGGGTCTACCAGCCCTTTATAGGCGGACTGGGCCAGCGTCTCCCGGTCGATGCCATAGGTCAGGAAGGTTCGCAGCGTGCCGTCATCAAAGTGCTCAGAGTATAGGATATTGCAGCCGATGTAGAGCATATACCCGCTTTCGATTTCCCACAGCTCATAGTCACAGCGGTATTCGGCGAAGGAGTCGCTCATGGGGTTGGTACATACCACACTGACGGAATTCTCGCCGTTAAACTGGAAGGCGTCACGCACCTCCGCCGGGCTGCTCACCGGCACCAGATCGATGGTCAGATCCCGGGCGGGAATCTTCAGGGCGCCGCACCACCAGTTGGGGTTCCGCTGCAAAACAGCACCGCCGCTGGTCTCCACGAATACATAGGGGCCGCTGCCAATGGGAATGTCGCCGGGAGCAGTTCGATCCACGTCCGATGCCTTCACAATGGGAACATCCAGCAGCAGGGGAAGATTCTGAAAATCCGTATCCGTCTGGAACAGAATACCTCCGTCCTCCGTAGCCTCCACGTTCAGCAGATGCTTGTAGAAGCGGTACATATAGTAGTCGTTCTCCATGGCCTTCTGATAGGTAGCCACCACGTCGGCAGGCGTAACCTTCGTGCCGTCGGAGAAGGTGGCGCCCTCCTCCAAAGAGAAGGTCCAGTTCCGGTTGTTGGCGGAGACCTTGTAGCTGGCGCAGAGAATGGGAGTCACGTTCTTCTTACTGTCCACGGCGAACAGGCCCTGATACATCAGCGACATCAGTACCCGGTTGGTGTAGTCACTGCCGAAAATGGGGTTCAGGGATCGATCCGGGTAGTAGGCCAGCACCAGGTTCTGGGCTTCCTCCTCTTCCTCAGCCTCCGTTGGCTCCTCGCCCTCCATCAGGATGGCATCACCGGTGGCAACATAGCCGGAGTTGTCGATTTCCCGGGAGCAGCCAGGCAGCAGCGCCGCCAGCAGCGTGATTGCCAGAAAAAAACAGATGGCTCTTTTCATCGGCCTACCTCCTTGCAGCAAACAACCGCACCCTGAGAGCCCCGCTCCCCATGGCTTGCCCGGTGGGACCAGAAGCGGTCACACTGGCAGTAGGTGCACACATCGCTGATCTCAATGTTCCGCACCCCCGCCCGACGGAGCGCCAGCGCGTTGATGCCTTTCAGATCCAGATAATATTTTTCGCCCCGGCGTTCCACATAGCTTTCCGCCTCGGGGCCGTAGGCTTCGACCATGGCGGCGGGTACGTCGCCGTCGGTTTCAAAGTGGCACTGGGCGATATTCGGGCCAATGGCGGCGTGGATGTTCGACCGCTTGCAGCCAAAATTCTTCACCATGGCCTCCACAGTTTTCACGCCGATGCCTTGGGCCGTGCCCCGCCAGCCCGCGTGGGCAGCGCCGACAGCACCGGTGACGGGGTCGTGAAACAGCAGGGGCGTACAGTCGGCGGTGAACACCAGCAGGGTCACGCCGGGGGTGTTGGTCACGAGAGCGTCGCACTCCGGGTAATCCCGGTGGCAGAACCCGGCGCAATCCGCATCCGTCACCACACGGACGATATCGGAGTGAATCTGCCGGGTCATCACCAGCTTTTCCGGGTCAAAGCCCACGGCAGCCCCCAGCAGACGCAGGTTTTTCTCCACGTTCTCCATGGTGTCCCCCCGTCCGAAAGCCAGATTCAGACTATACTGGGTACCCGTGCTGACCCCGCCGTAGCGGGTGGTAAAGCCGTGGGGAACGGTGATTCCTTCGGCGCATAAGTATTCTAATTGTCCTTGTTTCTTTGTTAGTATCATACGCATTCGGTAGGGCGGGCTGTCCGGTTTACTCGGCCAATTTATCCTTCTGCATACAGCATTTCTTATATTTCTTGCCGCTGCCGCAGGGGCAGGGATCGTTGGGGCCGACCTTTTTCTCCTTGCGGACGGGGGCGCGCTTGACCTGGGACTTGTCCGGGGCGGAGGTGCCGGTTTCCTTGGCGACCTTCTCCCGCTTGACCTCCTGGGCGGGGCGCAGCTGCACCAGGAACATCCGGCGGATGGTCTCTTCCTTGATCGCCTGGACCATGGCCTCGAACATCTGGTAGCCCTCTTCCTTATAGGCCACCACCGGGTCGTGCTGACCGTAGGCACGCAGGCCGATGCCCTGCTTCAGGTCGTCCATGGCGTCGATATTGTCCATCCAGTATTCGTCCACCACCCGGAGCATGACCACCCGCTCCAGCTCCCGCATGACCTTGGGGGTGTAGGCGGCTTCCTTGGCTTCGTAGGTGTGCTGGGCGATTTCATAGACGGTGTCCGTCAGCTCCCCGACCTTCATGGCAAGCAGCTGCTCCCGGCGGGAGGCCAGGGTGCCCTTGGCGAAGTAGATGCCCTCCATGGCGTTTGCCAGGCGCTTTAAGCCCTCCTCGCTGACCTCGCCGCCATGGTCGCTGAGGGCGGTGGTGACGTTGGTCTCCACCAGGGAGCGGAGCATCTGCATCATGTTCTCCCGCAGATCCTCGCCGTCCAGCACCTTCTGCCGCTGGGCGTAGATGACCTCACGCTGGGTGTTCATGACGTTGTCGTATTCCAGAACGTTCTTTCTGGCACGGAAGTTCCGGGATTCTACGTTCTTCTGGGCGTTTTCTACGGCATTGCTGAGGATTTTCGCATCGATGGGGGTATCCTCGTCCAGGCCCAGGGTGTCCATCATGCCCATCACCTTGTCCGTGGAGAACAGGCGCATCAGGTCGTCCTGGAGGCTCAGGTAGAAGCGGCTCTCGCCGGGATCGCCCTGACGACCGGAACGGCCTCTCAGCTGATTGTCAATCCGCCGGGACTCGTGGCGCTCGGTGCCGATGATATACAGGCCGCCGGCATCGCGCACCTTCTGGGCCTCCTCGGCGATGGACTGCTTATACTTTTTCAGCAGCTGCTCATAGGTCTGCCGCACCTTGAGAATTTCGGGGTCGTCGGTCTCGGCGTAGGAGTCCGCCTCCTGGAGCAGCTCCTCCGGGAAGTCCATCTTGGCAAGCTCCGCCTTGGCAAGAAAGTCCGCGTTGCCGCCCAGCATGATGTCGGTGCCACGGCCTGCCATGTTGGTGGCAATGGTCACCGCCCCGAATTTACCGGCCTGCGCCACGATCTGGGCTTCCTTTTCATGGTATTTGGCGTTCAGCACGCTGTGGGGGATGCCCTCTTTTTTCAGCAGCTTGCTTAAAATCTCGCTCTTTTCAATGGAAATGGTTCCCACCAGCACGGGCTGACCCTTTTCGTGGCAGGCCTTGACCTGATTCACGATAGCCCGGAACTTGCCCGCCTCGGTTTTGTACACCACGTCGGGGTGGTCAATGCGGATGACGGGACGGTTGGTGGGAATCTCCACCACGTCCAGATTGTAGATGGCGCTGAATTCCTCTTCCTCCGTCAGGGCGGTGCCAGTCATGCCGGAGAGCTTGTTATACAGGCGGAAGAAGTTCTGGAAGGTAATGGTCGCCAGGGTCTTGCTCTCCCCCGCCACGGTCACGCCCTCCTTG
Source organism: Bacillota bacterium (assembly GCA_029100605.1). Classification (GTDB taxonomy): domain Bacteria; phylum Bacillota; class Clostridia; order Oscillospirales; family Oscillospiraceae; genus Faecousia. The sequence goes on from JAQXPK010000133.1 coordinate 4,027, forward strand.
GCCTCGATGGCCTGATGCAGACCCTCGTTATACCGCCGACCGTACATCAGACGCCCGGTAAACTCGTCCACAATGATGATCTGACCATCCTTGACCACGTAGTCGATGTCCTTCTTCATCAGGCCGCGAGCCTTCATGGCCTGATTGATGTGGTGGGACAGCGTGGCGTTTTCCGGGTCGGCCAGGTTTTCCACGCCGAAGTATTTCTCCGCCTTGGCAATGCCGCTGGCGGTGAGGGACACGGTGCGCTGCTTCTCGTCCACGATGTAGTCGCAGTCGTAGTCGTCGTGGCTTTCCTTCTCGTCGGTCTTGGCAAAGACCTGCTTGCGCAGCGTGGAGACAAAATAGTCCGCCATCTCATAGAGCTTGGAGGAGTCCTCCCCCTTGCCGGAGATAATCAGGGGTGTCCGAGCCTCGTCGATGAGGATGGAGTCCACCTCGTCCACGATGGCGAAGGCGTGTCCCCGCTGAACAAGCTCGGACTTGTAAATCGCCATGTTGTCCCGGAGGTAGTCAAAGCCCAGCTCGTTATTGGTGCAGTAGGTGATATCGGCGGCGTAGGCCACCCGACGTTCGGCAGGGGACATACCGGGGATCACCAGACCCACGGACAGTCCCATGTAGCGGTAGACCTTGCCCATCCACTCGGAGTCGCGCTTCGCCAGATACTCGTTGACGGTGACCACATGGACGCCCTCGCCGGTGAGGGCGTTTAAGTAGCAGGGCAGAATGGCGACCAAGGTCTTACCCTCGCCGGTTTTCATCTCGGCGATGCGCCCCTGGTGAAGCACGATACCGCCGATGAGCTGGACGGGGTAAGGGCGCATCCCCAGCACCCGATCGGCAGCCTCCCGGACGGCGGCGAACGCCTCGGGCAGCAGATCGTCCAGGGTCTCCCCCTGGGAAAGGCGCTGCTTGAACTCGCCGGTCTTGGCCTTCAGCGCCTCCTCGGACAGCGCCTTGTATTCGTCCTCCATGGCGAGGATCTTGTCCACGGTTGGCTGGATTTTCTTGATCTCCCGCTGGGAGCGGGTGCCGAACAGTTTGTCGAAAACTCCCATATCTTTCTCCTTTTGTATCGTAAGCGCTATTTCCGGTATTATAGCACACCCTCAGCGAGAATAAAAGTCGAATTTGTGAACAAAAAGCGGCTTTCTTTCCCTATTTTCCTCAACAAATTCCCGGATTCACCCCCGGGACGCGAAAAAGTCCTGGATTTCCTCCCGGGACGATTGTACCCGACCCTGCTGGCAGGCGGGCTTTCCGCCGCCCCGGCCCCGGAGCACGGCGGTCATTTCTTTTCCAAACTGCCGCAGATCCCCCTGCCGGGTGACCAGGCAGTAGGCGTAGCCGGTTTCGTCGCTGCCACTGAACACCGCCGCCCTGCCGCCGCTTTCCGCCGCGATGGCGTCCGCCAGCTCCCGCACGCCGTCGGGGCTTAAGTCGTCCTCAAAGTGCAGGATGTCCCCCCGACCCGCGTACCCGGCGGCAATATCGGCAAAGATCCGCTTTTCCAGCCCGGCGATTCGATATTTCTGGGCGGCGAGCAGTTCATTCATCCGCCGGGCGGCCTCGCCGGTCTGCCCCATTTTGGCGGAAAAGGCCTGGGAAACCTGCCGGTTCTGGTCGAAGGCCGCGTTCAGCAGGGTCAGCGCCTGCTTGCCGCAGGCCATCTCCATCCGGGTGCCGCCCCGGAAGCCCATGGCGCTGACCAGCTTGATGACACCGATTTCGCCCGTCGCCGCCACATGGGTGCCGCAGCAGGCGCAGCAGTCGAAGCCGGGAATCTCCACGATCCGCACAGGCCAGGCAAGCTGCTTTTTCGTCCGGTAGGGAATCTTCGGCAGCTCCTCCGGGCTGGGATACCAGCATTTGATCTGTAAATTCCGCCACACCGCCCCGTTGGCCTCCGCCTCGATCTCCGGCAGTGCCTGGGGCGGGATGACCCCGTCAAAATCGATGGTGATTACGTCGGCGCCCATGTGGAAGCCGGTGTTGTGGTAGCCATAGCGGCGATGGATAATGCCGGAGACGATGTGCTCCCCGGAGTGCTGCTGCATCCGCAGGAACCGGGGCTCGTAATCGATGACGCCCTCCACCGTCTGCCCCACGGGAAGCGCACCGTCGCACAGGTGCACCACTTCCCCGTCCCGCTCCCGGGTGTCCAGCACCCGGACGGTTCCCAAGCATCCGGTATCCCCCGCCTGACCGCCGCCCTCGGGGTAAAAGGCGGTGGCGGAGAGAATGACCTCCCATTTGTCCCCAACCGGCACGCAGGAGCGCACCTCCGCAGAGAAGCGGGATATGTGGGAATCTTCATAAAACATCTTTCGCGTTTCCATATTGACACCTCAGAAAAAGGAAATTTCCCTGCGCGTTTTGCATTCTGCGTTGAATGCTTTAATTATGTGCGTATCAGGATAACACAGCAAAGCGATAAATTGCAGTTTGGCGTAAACCCTTCGTAGGGCGGGGTCATGACCCCGCCGCCCAGGTATCGAGTTGTTTTTGCCGGGATTTCCCCGGAATTGTCGGTATTCAACCCTATTTGCATTGAATAGCATCCGACGTTGTCGGCGGGGTCATGACATAAGCCCTACGAAACGGGTGCCCGATAAACTGCAATTATCCGCTCTGTAACGAACCGAGCCGTACCCAATGGCGTAGCGACTACAAACCACCTGGGCACGCATTGTCAGCGGCGACTCGCCGCCAAACTGCAATTTTCCTAACAGCTGCGTTAAGCCGATAGGTACATTTCATTATACCATGCCGGCGCAAGCATTGCAACTTTACAGAAATTTGCATCCCATTTTTGCAAAATGGCCTTTTCTTTTCCTGTCATTTCGTGTAGAATGGTGGGAAGATGAGAAATCAACATATCATGAGGTGACTTTCATGCCCGCAAATTACGCCCACTACCGGTTCGGGAAGCAGCTGCTTTCCGGCATGGACGCCGAAACCGCCCGGAGCATCCAGCGTTTCCGCCGCCTGTACGACATGGGGCTTCACGGCCCGGATATTTTCTTCTACCACAATCCCCTGATGAAAACCGCCGCTGGACAGCTGGGACACACCTACCATGCCCAGTCCGGGCAGGAATTCTTTGCGGGCGCCTGTACCCACGCGGATACCGAGGCCGGGCGGGTCTATCTGTACGGCCTGCTTGCCCACTACTGCCTGGATTCCGTGTGCCATCCCTATGTGGCAAAGAAGGACGCCGCCGGAGAAGCCCGGCACGTGGAGCTGGAAACGGAGTTCGACCGGTATCTTCTCTCCGCCGACGGTCAGCAATCCCCCCACACCTTCGACGGCAGCCGCCATATGCGCCTGACCCGGGGGGAGTGCGTCACGGTGGCTGCCTTCTATCCCCCCGCCACCCCGGCAAACGTCAACGCCAGCGTCCGGCATATGGCCTGGGCCACCCGGCTGCTCGCGGGGAAAAACCGCAAGCGGCTGCGCCGCCTGCTGCATATCACCAAAAGCCGGGTCATTGAGGATCAGCTCATGCCGGAGCAGGCCGACGAGCGGTGGACGTGGATGGACAGTGAGATGCTGGTGCTGTACAACCGGGCGCTGAAGCGCTATCCCGCCCTGGTGCAGCAGCTGAACGAGCATCTGCGCACCGGCGAGCCCCTGGGAGAGGATTTCGCCCCGACCTTTGGGTAATTGAAAAGCGTACATATCCGCTTGAACTCAGATGCCAGGATAAATTGCTATATCATGAAGAAGGTCAAAGCCTTCCCCTCCGGGGAGGGTAGCAGCCCGAAGGGCTGACGGATGAGGGGTGCCCGTGTACGAATTCGCCGAAATGTCCCAGATAATCGACACAGAGCACCGCCCCCTCATCCGTCAAAAATCAAAGATTTTTGCCAGCTTCCCCGAAGGGGAAGCCTTTGGCACGCCGCAGCGAACCGAGCAGTACCCAATGGCGGAACGACTATAGACCACCTGAGCACGCATTGCCCGCGGGGGCACCCCGCCACGCATTGTCAGCGGCGACCCGCCGCGGAACGGAGAAGATCATTATGAAAGAAAAAAGCAAACTCACGGCACTGGAACGGAGCTGGATCCTCTATGACATCGGCAATTCCGCCTTTATCCTGCTGGTGACCACCCTGGTTCCCATCTATTTTAACTCCCTGGCAACCGCCGGCGGGCTGGATGAATCCAAGTATCTGGCCTATTGGGGCTACGCCGGTTCCGTGTCCACTCTTCTGGTGGCGCTCATCGGCCCCATCTGCGGCACTCTGGCGGATCACAAGGGCTTCAAAAAGCCGATTTTCCTGGCCTGTATGCTGCTGGGCGTCCTGGGCTGCGCGGCTCTGGGCGGCGTGGGCAGCTGGCTGGCGTTCCTCGTGGTGTTCGTCATTGCCAAGGTGGGATATGGTGTTCTACGACGCCATGCTCCCCGAGGTTACGACGGAGGCACGGATGGACACCGTTTCCTCCATGGGCTACGCCTACGGCTACATCGGCTCCGTGATCCCCTTCGTCCTCTGTCTGGTGCTGGTGCTCTTCGGCGGCAATTTTGGCATTGGCGCGGGGCCGGCTATGATTCTCTCCTTCCTCATCACCGCCGTCTGGTGGTTCGTATGCACCCAGCCCCTGCTCCGGCGCTACCGGCAGACCGCTTTTGTAGAGCGGCATGGAAATCCCGTGACCTCCACCTTCCGCCAGCTGGGCAAAACCTTCCGGGAGGTCAGGCAGCAGAAGCACATTTTCCTGTATCTGCTGGCGTTTTTCTTCTTCATCGACGGGGTGTATACCATTATTGACATGGCTACGGCCTACGGCACCGCCCTGGGGCTGGACACCACGGGGCTGCTGCTGGCGCTGCTGCTGACCCAGATCGTAGCGTTTCCCTGCTCCATTGCCTTCGGGCGGCTCTCGGCAAAATACGACACCGGCCTGCTCATCAAGGTCTGCATCCTGGCCTACACCGGCATCACCCTGTTTGCCGTGTTCCTGGTGAGCCAGTGGCAGTTCTGGCTGCTGGCGACGCTGGTGGGTATGTTCCAGGGCGGCATTCAGGCGCTGAGCCGGAGCTACCTGGGAAAGATCATCCCCCCGGAGCGCAGCGGCGAGTATTTCGGCCTGATGGACATCTGCGGCAAGGGCGCGTCCTTCCTGGGCACCACCCTGATTGCCGTCATCAGCCAGCTCACCGCCGGCTGGACGCTCCATGTGTTCGGGCTGGAGCTGCAGAACGAGAGCCTCGCCGTTGGCGTGCTGGTCATCATCTTCGCCATCGGCTTCGTGCTGTTCTGCAAGGCCGATCGCCTGAACCGGAAATAACGCCGCAAAGAGGTAATTTGGAATTTATCCCTTTGCTGCGTTCAGCCGATATGCCCATATAAAAAAGGAGCGGAAAAACCGCTCCTTTTTTGAACGCCTGGGAAATCAGTCGAGAATCTCCATCAGTCTGCCGCAGCAGAAGGGGATGGGCTCGCCGGCCTTGACGTGCTGGGTCTTGTTGCAGATGACGCAGTAAACGTCGGTGTCGTAGGGCGCGCGGATCACGGGAACCTCTTTGGCTTCCTTCTCCGTCAGGCCGTCGATATGGAAGGTTGCGGTCTTGTTTTCGCTGGGGACGTACACACCGATGGGGGACAGCGCCTTGTTGCCGCCCACGCAGTTGCCCATCTTCACCCACAGAGCCTCCAGCTCCGCCGCCTCGGCGGCGTGCTCGGGGGTGAACTCCACGACATCCTTGTTGATACGAATTTTCATGGGAAATGCCTCCTTACTAGATTGCTTCCTCGGATTCAGGCGCGGACGTTCCGCCTCGCGCCACTGAATTCTCTCTGATAAGTATATAGCAAGCCGACGGATTTTGCAAGCACCTCCGCTGCTTTTTTGTCTGTTTTTCCGGCAGCTTCCCCTGTCCCGGACATTCCCGCTTCCCTTTTTCCCCATCGGCTGAGCCGGACGTATCCGGAGTCTCCAACGCCGTCTGCCGCACCGGGACGGTGTTTTCCATCGAGCCGGGCGTCTATCTGCCAGGGGCGTTCAGCGTCCGCCTCGAGAATCCGGTGCCGGTCACAGAGGACGGCTGCCAGGTGTTCAACCACTACCCCAAGGATTTGCAGATCCTTCCGTAAGGATGGGAAAGCGGCCTGATTTTGCCGATTCAGGCGCAATCAGGCCGCGTTCGCGGGATCAGGCTTCGTCCTCCTTGGTTCGGTGGACGGTTCCTCTGGGATGCTGGGGCGGGGCGTAGAGGGAGGAGAGCTTCAGCGGACGGTTTCCCACGTTCCGCAGATTATGCCAGTGGCCGCTGGGAATCAACGCTGCTTCTCCCGGGCCTATACGCCGCTGGATATTCAGCGCTTCCGGGCTCTGGCCCATCTGCACAATGGCCTGCCCCTGCTCCACGCGGATCAGCTGATCCGTCTCCGGGTGGATTTCCAGACCGATTTCCCCCCAGGGCGGAATCGCCATGACGGTCAGCTGCAAGTGCTCTCCCGTCCAGAGCGCGGTTCGGAAGTTGGAATTCCGCCGGGCACGACGGGACAGATCCAGCGTAAACGGTACCGCTCCGGGGTCGTTCCCCGTAAAATGCGGACAATCCATTTGGCACACACCCTTTCACAGCCATGGTATGCCGCCGGAGCCGAATTGTTCCCGAAGCGGCCTTATCCGCCGTTTTTTCCCATTTTGCTCTTGAGGAAACGGGAATCCTGTGGTATAACTATCCTGTTACGGCGCTTATCGCTGCCAGGATCAATTAGGAGATGTGAGGATTTATGAAATTAGGTATCGTTGGTTAAACGAACTTTTCATATGTCAATATTCCTTTATAAACCTCAATATATCCCATATTTCCGAACTTTTCCGATATGTAAATCCATGTATCTACATATAGTTTCATGGCTCTTTGGTGCGGAATTGGTGCGGCGTGTGGGAAGTCGATATTTGGAAGCGGGTTCATCACGACAAATCAGAAAAATTTTATGATGATTTGAAAGGAACCGTATGTTAAAGCTGATTCACGCTTTCTACAACATGGATACCAACGCTGTAGAGCTTACCTACAACGATGGTTCTGTCCTCAAGATTGACTGCGAGGAAGTGGAAAACCACTACGATGTTACCAGCGGACAGATGGCAGACCTCGATTGGCTGCTTTACAACGCGCCAATGGAATACGCCAGTCTGGTGTTGTCTGGTGAGATGGAGAGTTACCTGAATGGGCTTGCTCTCCACGGAATGAACGACTAAATAGAAATGCCGGTGTATCGCGTTTTGCGGTACACCGGTTTCCTTATATA
>JAQXPK010000134.1 GCA_029100605.1 Bacillota bacterium
TGTAAATTTTTTGTATAAGAAAACAAATCTATATATTAAAGTTTGCAAAGGTACTGAAGAATCCATTAAAGATTTTAGAACAGAATACAGAAGCAACTACGGTATCTCTGAGACAGATGAGATTAACAACTACCTTATTAGCTCTGTGTCATCCGCGCACAGAACAGGCTCACGCCAAAGCAGCGTTGCATTTCGGTCAAACAGCTTTCTGCTGCGATACTTCAGGGTCATGGAGCGTTCGCCGTCCGTGGAGAACGCATACACCGGCTCTGCCAGGTCCCGAAGGGCATCATACAGATGGACGAACGCAATGTCGCAGACAAGGTCTGCGATTTCCTCCGGGCTGTACTCACCCCGAAGTCCCAGGTTGATGCAGATATTGGCGATGGAATCGATCAGCTTATCAATGGTAGTCATAATTACATTTCCTCCTTGTTTTTTCTGGCGTTTTTTCTTTTCGGTTTTCTATCGTCAACGAGATACCCGTTGATTACATTAGCGTGGTGCAGGATGTGAAGAACTCCGCTCAGTTCCATCCTGCGAATGGTTTTGAACTCCTCTTCCGACAAATACAGTCGGGCGCGGTAAGGCTCGTTCCGATCATAGACGGGGCGTTCGTAATCGAGTTGGTCCAGCGCCGCCGTATGCCGGTAGACCTCGATCATCACCATGTGACGGGTGTCGAAATCAAAGCGGCGATTGGAATATTCAACATGACCGGCAGTAACGCCGAAATCACTTGTCATTGGTCGATTCCTCCTTCTTCAGTTTCATTGCGGCAATTCCATACCGGGCGATGAGCATGGCGTTGATAATCAGCCGGAAAGCCTCGTCGTCCACCAATTCCCGGTCAGCCATTTCCGACAGGGTAACACCCCTGCGATCCGTGCATAAGCCAACGGCGGCACGATACAGAGCGTAGTTGTGGGGGCTGATACCTCTCAGAATGGCAAAGCTGAAATCCAGCCCGGAATGGCAGAAGCAGTTTGCCATGCGCCAGTATAGCGTCTCATTGGCAGTCAGCAGATACATAGCGGCATAATAAACCGGGGTGTTTCTGCTGGGAACATAGCCCAAACAGGTGTTGAAAAACTCCATACGGGACTTGTGCCGATCATCCACCCAGAAGGAATCCTGATAGGTCAGAATCAGCTTGGGCAGACGGCGGATCAGTTGACATCCCGGATGGATCATGGCGTATACCGCGTCCTGGTAGGTCACGGCTCCGGCTTCAATGCGTTCTGTGATGTACGGGCAGACGGGATGAGGACACTTTTTCCGGCCCCGGTATTCGGTGCAGAGTTTGCAGTCCACATCTTCCCGTTTATAGGTAAATCTTCCGATGTGCATAAAACCTCCTGTGGTTGACATAAAAATAACCGGGCAAGCGGGAGCCTGTCCGGTTGGGGGGTATATTCAGTTTTACCGACTTTTGTCGTGCTGGCGCTTGCGCTGCCAGGATTCCAGCAGCTTGAAGATCACAGCCTCCATCTGCATGGGAGAATAGGAACGAGGGAAATACTTGCGCAGCTTTTCGCCGGAGAGGGTGATATCATTCTTCACGGGCTTTTTCTGCTCCATCATAATGGAAAGCATGGTGTCCTCATTCAGTTCTCCGCTCTGGCTCAGTTTTCTCATGCGCTGCGCCTGGGACAGTGACGGGGTTGCCTGTTCGCTGCTCATGGTTTCCACCAGCAGCTCCTGTTCCTGCGTTGACAGCGCTGCAAGCTGATAGGCCGGGGTGAGGGCGATTTTCTTCTCGTCCACCATCTGCATCAGCGGCGGGGTGAGATTGTTCAGAGAAATGTAGTTGCGCACGGTGTCTCCGCTGATGCCGTCTTTCTCACCCACGGAATCGTCACTGCGGAACTTCGCCGAAATATTCGGCGAAGTTAAATCGGTCCTCGCACCCTGGCGCTTGATGGCATCCATTTTCATCTTGTAAGCCCTGGCCCGCTCCGAGGGAAGAATATCCTCCCGCTGGATGTTGCTGTCTACAAGCTGGATGACAGCTTCATCATCATTCAGATTCAGAACGATCACGGGCATGAAATCCTGCCCGGATTGTTCGCAGGCATATTTCCGCCTGTGACCGGCGATCAGTTCATAGCCGCCTTCCGCGCGGGGGCGGGCAATGGCAGGGACAAGGACACCGTTCTGGCTGACGCTTTCCTTTAGCTCCTGCATGGCAGAATCGTCACGCACGGCGAAGGGATTTTGCGGGTGCGGGTAAAGCTGAGATAGCGGCACACGGAGAACGGAACCTATTTTTTCCGGCGCTTTTTTAGGCATGGCAGTGCCTCCTTTCAGAGATTTTGGGCATAGAAAAAGGGCATTCCCGTATTGCGGAAATGCCCTTAATCTTGGATAAGGTATGCCTTATCCGGGGGATATGAATTTGTCGTTAATTTAACACCTCCAAAAATTTGCCTTCATTCTGCTTGATTTTTCGGGTTGGAAAAGAACGAAGAATCAGGTGGCAGAATCCCAAAAACCGTTGGTATTTCAGGGCTTTCCCGGTTTGTCGTAATTATACCGTAAGGGCACAGCTTCGCCTCCTTGGCTTACCATCTGAACGTCCCGGAAAAGGTAGCCATGGAGATAGGCGGATGGTCAAACGACCAGACCATGCGAAAAATCTATACACATATTTCCCAGCAGGACGTAGCCGCTCACGCCAAAACC
>JAQXPK010000135.1 GCA_029100605.1 Bacillota bacterium
ACCGGGCAGGAAACGAAAAACCAACCGGAATATGGGCAAACTGCACAAAATACTGCGATATACAATCAGCTATTTGCCGAAATTCAAACAAAGCCTTTACAATAAAAGGGAAGAGTGTTATAGTAACCGTGTCCAAGCGGCAGAGCGCATTATCCAAAAGCGCGGATTGCATTCGCCCTTTCACCCACTTGGACAAGTTGCCTGATTCCGGCTTAAACGGCATCGTGCCGATAAGCATACAACATTCATTTTAGGAGGAAAACACAATGAGAAAGATTCTCGCGGTCGTGCTGGCACTTGTTATGGTCTTTGGCCTGGTTGCCTGCGGCTCCGGCAGCAGCGGCAGCACCGGCGGTGCCAAGACCTACAAGGTCGGCGTGGCTATCTACCAGTACAACGACAACTTCATGACCCTGTATCGCCAGGAGATCGAGAACTACTTCAAGACCCTGGAGACCGATTCCGTCAAGTACGAGATCACCATGGTCGACTCCAAGAACGACATGGCTGAGCAGACCAACCAGGTCGATACCTTTATTACCCAGAAGATGGATGTTATCATCCTGAACCTGGTGCAGACCTCCTCCGCTGAGGTTCTGATCGACAAGATCGTGGCTGCTGACATTCCTCTGGTTCTGATCAACCGTGAGCCTCTGGGCGAGACCGACGAGTCCTACCCCGGCATCATCAACAACCCCAAGGTTTGCTACGTCGGTGCTGACGCCCGTCAGTCCGGTACTTACCAGGGCGAGATCGTCCGCGATCTGCCCAACCACGGCGATATGAACGGCAACGGCACCATCGACTACGTCATGATCGAGGGCGACCCCGAGAACCCCGACGCGCAGTACCGTACTGAGTACTCCATCAAGGCTCTGACCGACGCCGGCCTGGAAGTCAACTGCCTGGCTGACCAGATCGGCAACTGGGATCAGGCGAAGGGCAACGAGATCGCGGACGCCGCTCTGGCTCAGTTCGGCGACCAGATCGACGTGATCTTCTGCAATAACGACGGCATGGCGCTGGGCGCTGCCGCCGCCATCGAGAAGGCTGGCCGCAAGGTTGGCGAGGACATCCTGCTGCTGGGTGTTGACGCTCTGGACGAGTGCGTCGAGAAGGTCAACAACGGCACCATGACCGGCACCGTGCTGAACGACCATGTTGGTCAGTCCCACACCGCGGTTGACGTGGCTGTGAAGCTGCTCAACGGCGAAGCCATTGACAACTACTACTGGGTTGACTACGTGAAGGTCACCAAGCAGTAATCGCCATATCGTGTCTCTTTTCGGGTGGGCTGCCTTGCAGCCCACCCCCCGTTTCAAAGGGTTTCCTTTGAGTGGAGAGCGGAAAACCTTCCGCTTCCCACTGAGGTGAAACCGAAATAACGCAGATAGGAGGTCTGCTCTATGAGTGAATACCGCTTGGAAATGCGGGGCGTGTGCAAGTCTTTCCCCGGTGTTAAGGCGCTGGATCACGCGCAGCTTTGCCTGCGTCCCGGCAAGGTTCACGCTCTGATGGGCGAGAACGGTGCCGGTAAATCCACCCTGATGAAGTGCATGTTCGGCATTTACAAGATGGACGAGGGCGAGATCATTTACGAGGGACAGAAGGTCAACATCCGCAGCCCGCTGGAGGCGCGGGAAATGGGCATCTCCATGGTGCACCAGGAGCTTCAGCCCATCCCCGCCCGTACCGTCGGTGAGAACATCTTCCTGGGTCGCTACCCCATGAAGAAGCTGCTGGGCGTTATCCCCGTGGTGGATCACGACAAAATGTACAAGGACACCGACGAGCTCCTGAAAAAGGTGCGCATGAACTTCGACTCCCGGCAGATGCTGGGCGAGCTGAGCGTTTCCCAGATGCAGTCCGTGGAAATTGCCAAGGCGGTGGCCTCCAACTGCAAGGTTCTGATTCTGGACGAGCCGACCTCCTCTTTGACCGCCAACGAGGTGGAAGCGCTGTTCCGCATCATCGAGGATCTGAAGGCGGACGGCGTGTCCATTGTCTACATCTCCCACAAGATGGATGAGATTCTGCGGATTTCCGACGAAGTGACCATCATGCGGGATGGTAAGTACATCGGCACCTGGGACGCGAAGGAACTGACCACCGACTTCATCATCTCTCAGATGGTGGGTCGGGAGCTGACGAACCTGTACCCGGAGCGCCACAACGTTCCGGAGGAAACGGTGTTCGAGGTGGAGAACTTCACTTCCATCAACCCCAAGAGCTTCCGAAACGTCAGCTTCGGCGTCCGAAAGGGCGAGATCCTGGGTGTCGCCGGCCTGGTGGGCGCTCAGCGTACCGAGCTGATGGAGGGTCTGTTCGGCATCCGCTCCCATACCACCGGCACCATCCGGTATCGGGGTAAGGAGTGCACCATCAACCGCCCCAAGGACGCCATTGATCAGGGCATCGCCATGCTGACGGAGGATCGCCGTGCCACCGGTATTCTGGGTGTGCTCAGCGTCGCGGACAATATCTCCGTCGCGTCTCTGAAGAAGTATCTGACCGGCGGCATCATGATTGACGACAAGAAGGTGGAGAATCTGGTTCAGGAGAACGTCCGTAAGATGAACATCAAGACGCCCTCCAGCAAGACCCAGATTCAGAGCCTCTCCGGCGGAAACCAGCAGAAGGTGCTGATCGGACGGTGGCTGGCCAACTCCCCCGACGTGCTGATTCTGGACGAGCCTACCCGCGGCATCGACGTGGGCGCGAAATACGAGATCTACTGCATCATCGAGGAACTTGCCCGGGCGGGAAAGAGCATCATCATGATCTCCTCGGAAATGGCAGAGCTGATCGGTATGTCCGACCGGATCATGGTCATGTGCGACGGTCGTGTGACGGGCTTTATTGACGGCAAGGACGCAACCCAGGAAAACATTATGGAACTGGCTACCCAGTTTGCGGCAGTCTGAACAGGGAGGAATTAGGACATGAAAACAAAGAAGAGCATTCCCCAGGTCATCTGGGCGTACATCAAGGGCAATCCCATCGTCGTCATGATGGTGCTGCTGAGCCTGATTGTTGGCTGCACCATTCCCAACTTCTTCTCCCTGACGAACCTGAACGTGCTGCTGGGCAACACCACCATCCGTTTCCTGATCGCCTTGGGCGTTTCCGGCTGCCTGATCACCAAGGGCACCGACCTGTCCGCAGGCCGTCAGGCGGCTCTGGCAGCCACCCTCACCGGCGTGCTGGTGCAAAGAGCCGACTATGTGGGTCGTCTGTTCTCCTGGACGCCTGAGATGAATATGTGGGTCGTCCTGCTCATCGTCCTGGCGGTCGGCACCATCATCGGCCTGGTCACCGGCGTGATTATTTCCTACCTGAATGTCCCGCCCTTTATCGCGACTCTGGGCATTCAGACCATCGTCTACGGCATCAACCTGATCTATACCAACGCCCAGCCCATCGGCGGCTTCAGCCAGTCCTTCAAGGATTTCTTCAACTGGAAGTTCCTGTCCATCGGCAAGTTCGCCGGTTTCTCCGGGTACATCCTGTTCGCCCTGTTCTTTGGGGTACTGTTCTGGTTCCTGTATAACAAGACGGTTCACGGCAAGTATATGTATGCCATCGGCGGCAACGAAAACGCCGCGGAGGTCTCCGGCGTCAATGTCCGGGTGAAGAAGACCACGATCTATATGATCGCCGGCTTTATGTACGCCTTCGCCGGTTTCCTGATGACCGGTAAGTCCGGCGGCGCTTCCGCCTCCATGGGCGTGAGCTACGAGCTGGAAGCCATCGCCGGCTGTACCATCGGCGGCGTCTCCACCACCGGCGGCATCGGTACCGTGGGCGGCATCCTGGTGGGCGTGCTGGTGTTTGAGCTGCTGAAGATTATTCTGCAGTTCGTAGGCGCAGACCCCAACTTCAACTACATCGTCCAGGGCCTTGTGGTCATTACCGCCGTGGCTATGGATATTCGTAAGTACGTGGCGAAGAAGTAATGGAAGAGGAAAAGAACCCCGTCCCGGAGGAACCCCAATCCTCGGAGGAAACAAAATCCCCGGAGGAGGACAAAAAAGCCAAAACTTCCTGGCAGACCAGAAAGGAAGGCTGGTACGACAAAATCCCGCTGACCTTGAAGCAGCTGGACATCATCGTCGGCGTATGCCTGACGCTGCTGGGACTGACGTTCCTGGCAATCTGTCTGGACGCCCTGGGCATCTTCCACCTATTCGGATAAGAAAAAAGGCACATGAAAATGTGCCTTTTTTCCGTGCTGCCCGGGTGCGGATTACAAAAATGGTTTGGGAATTTTTCGTTGCCTTTTTTGGCGGCGCGTGGTACACTATAGCCCGAAAAGGGGGGACAGCGGATGGAGCTGAACGATGTCTATGACGAAAACCGGAAGCTTACCGGAAAGGTTCACAAGCGCGGAACACCCTGGAATCCGGGGGAGTACGGGCTTGTAGTGTGCGTCTGGGTCTACGATGGCTCCGGACATCTGCTGCTGACCCGCCGGGCCAAGGGGAAGAGCTTTGCCGGAACCTGGGAGAATTCCGGCGGTGCCGTCAAAGCGGGGGAGACCAGCCGACAGGCCGTCGTCCGGGAGCTGTTCGAGGAAACCGGTATCCAGGCGGAACCGGAGGAGTTTGAGCTTCTG
>JAQXPK010000136.1 GCA_029100605.1 Bacillota bacterium
ACGGTGCGGCGGACAAAGGCGCTTTTCAGGTGATCCTTGCAGGCGTTGATGGTGGTTCGGATGATCCACGCTTTTTCGTGTTCCACACTGTCAAAGCTACAGTTGCTGGTGAGATATTTCAGAAAGACGGTCTGGCAGATGTCCTCCGCGTCGCAGGTCTGCTTCAGGTAGCTGTAGCTGATCCGGAGAATCGTGTCCGCGTAAAGGTCAACCAGACGCCTGGCATGAAATTCATCCATTGGTGCTTTCACCTTCCTTTTTGTCTTTGGGGCCCTCTGACCATAATACGAACCGCCCATATAAATCCTGACAACAGAGTACCACAAAAAAACGCGGAATGCCAGAAAAAAGCACTCCGCGCGGCGATTATTGCATTTGCTCGTATTTGCGCTTCGTCGCCATTCCGCCCCGGATGTGACGCTCCCGTTTGTTGACCTCCAGAATTTCCCGCACCTGTAGATACAGGGCGTAGTTGTATTGCTTCAGTCGTTGGGTCAGGTCTTTATGTACCGTGGATTTGGAAATGCCCAGGTGCCGGGCAACCGCCCGGACGGTGGCACCGGTTTCGATCATGTACACAGCCGCTTCACAGGCTCGCTTTTCCATGGTATCTGACATAGGCTACCCCTCCGTTGCTGTGTGCTACAAAACATCCTTATGCATCCGGGAAGGGGAATATGCCACCTTGACAGACGGGGGCGAAAGGGCTACAATGGCGGAAAAAGGAGAGGATACGCTTATGATATACTTCAACAACGACTATTCCGAGGGCTGCCACGAAGCAGTTTTGGAAGCCCTGACCCGCACCAACCTTGAGCAGACCCCTGGCTACGGCGAGGATGAATACTGCGCCAAGGCGGCGGCGAAAATCCGCGCCCTGTGCCAGCGGGAGGACGCGGCGGTGCATTTCCTGGTGGGCGGCACCCAGGCCAATCTGACGGTGATCGCCGCAGCTCTGCGACCCCATCAGGGGGCGCTCTGCGCCGCCACCGGGCACATCAACGCCCACGAGACCGGGGCCGTGGAGGCCACGGGACACAAGGTGCTCACCGTTCCCTCCGACGACGGAAAAATCACCGCCGCCCAGGTGGCTCAGGTGGTGAAAGCCCATCGGGAGGATGCCAGCTTCGAGCATACGGTGCAGCCAAAGCTGGTTTATATTTCCAATCCCACGGAACTGGGCACGCTGTACACCCGTGGGGAGCTGGAAGCCCTGTGGGAAACCTGCCAAAAACTGGGGCTTTACCTGTTTCTGGACGGTGCGCGGCTGGGCTATGGCCTGACGGCGGAAGGGAATGACGTAACCCTGCCGGACATCGCCCGGCTGTGTGACGTGTTTTACATCGGCGGCACCAAGGTGGGCGCGCTCTTTGGCGAAGCGGTGGTGATTCTGAATCCTGCGCTGAAGGAGGATTTCCGCTACCTCATCAAGCAGCGGGGTGGAATGCTGGCAAAGGGGCGGCTGCTGGGGGTGCAGTTTGACGCGCTGATGTCGGACAATCTGTATTTTGACATCGCTGCTCGGGCAAACGTCCTGGCTGACCGGATTCGCGCGGCCATTGACGAGGCGGGCTACCCCTATCTGGTGGAAAACAAAACCAATCAGATTTTCCCCATCCTCCCGGATCGGGTTCTGAACGCCCTGAAAAAGACCTATGTATTTAACGACATGGATCGGGTGGACGACGGGCATCAGGTGGTGCGCATCTGTACCAGCTGGGCGACAAAGGAGGAGAATGTGGAGCGGCTCTGCCGTGATCTGAGGGAGACGACGGTTGTATAATATTCACAACTCGTTCACTGGACTTTTGTGGATTCCTACGGTATACTGTTGGAAAAGGGGGCGGTATCATGCAATTTGATAAGAAGATGCTGCACAGACTGTTTTTGCTGGCGGCGGGCTGCCTGGTCTTTGCCTGGATTCTGCTGGATACGGCACGGGCGACTGTGGCGCTGAAGGCAGTTTGGGGGCTGATCTCGCCTTTCGTGGTGGGCGCGGCGATTGCCTTCGTGTTCAATGTGCCCATGCGGGCCATTGAGCGGCAGCTGGACGGCATCCGCAAGCCGGGACTGCGCCGAGGGCTGGCAATATTACTGACCATCGCGGCTTTGGTGCTGGTGATTATGTTTGTCGTGGAGCTTCTGGCGCCCCAAATTCAAGTGACGGTGGCGGCGCTGACCCAGCAGATTCCGCCCTTCATTGAAAGAACCGCAGCAAAGCTGATGCAGATGATGGACGAGCATCCGGAACTGAAGGACTGGCTTCTGGAGGTCACCAACCTGCAAAGTCTGGAGTGGACAAAAATCTTGAAGGACTCCCTGGGCTTTTTGGGGAACCAGATGACCACGGTGATGGGCAGTGCGGTGAATGTCATCGGGAACGTGACCAACGGCATTGTCAATACGGTCATCAGCATCGTCTTTGCCATCTACTGCCTGACCCGGAAGGAGATTCTGGCGCGGCAGGGGCGGCGGATCCTCTATTCTCTGGTGCCGGAAAAGGTAACGGACGAGATTATCCGCATCCTGCGGCTGACCAACTCCACCTTTTCCAACTTTATCTCCGGTCAGTGCCTGGAAGCTTGCATTTTGGGCTGCCTCTTTGCTGTGACCATGGCGATTTTCAAGATGCCTTATGTTCCCCTGGTCAGCGTCATCATTGCTGTGACGGCGCTGGTGCCCGTGGTTGGCGCGTTTGTGGGCTGTGTGCTGGGCGCGTTCTTTATTCTGGTGGACAGCCCTCTGCAGGCCGTGACCTTCGTTGCCATGTTCCTCATTTTGCAGCAGCTGGAAAACAACCTGATCTACCCCAGAGTGGTGGGCACCTCCATCGGCCTGCCGGGTATGTGGGTGCTGGTGGCGGTGAGCATTGGCGGCGAACTCATGGGCGTGGGCGGTATGCTGGTGATGATTCCCCTGGCCTCGGTGCTGTACGCTTTGGCCCGGGAGTTCACGGATAAGCGCCTTGCTCAGCGGAACATCCCGGAGGAAAAGCTCCAAGACCAGCCGCCGGAGCTGCAATCCCGTTTCAAGCAGAATCGGGAGCGGAAAAAACGCCGCCGTTTGCAAAAAATGAAGGAAGAATTCCTGAAAAAACAGCAGGAAAAGAAAAGCCCGTGACTTCCCGTCACGGGCTTTTTCTCGCCAGATGCCGCTTGCGGCAGGTAAGGAAATAGTAGGGAACCTCAAACAGCAGCATGGTACTCCAGCCAATGGCGCTGGCGAAGGCGATGCCGGTGATGCCGATTCTGGGAGCTAGAACCACGGTGAATGCCGCCCGGAGGGAGATCTGCAGCAGGGTCGCCGCCATGGTGGTATACATTTTTCCCATGCCCCGGAAGAAGCCCTGTACGCCGTTGGTCATGGCGGGCAGCAGGTAGAAAAGAGCCATCCACATGAGATACCGGCTGCCATACCCGATGACCTCGGCGGCTTCCTCTCCGGCAACGAACAGGCTCACGATGGGCACGCGAAACAGGGCGGTGACGGTGCCGATGAGCAGCCAGTAGCCAAATTCCAGCCGGATGCCCGCCCGGAAGCCGGGACGAATCCGCTCCGGCCTTTCCGCTCCCCGATTTTGGGCGATGTAGGTGGAGATGGCGGAGGAGATGCCTTGGGCGGGGATGCAGGCAAAGTCGTCCATCCGGGTCACGGCGTTGAAGGCCGCGATCACCGTGACGCCCAGAGCGTTGACCTGCCCCTGAATCACCAGCTTGCCGATGGGCTGTATGGCCTGTTGCAGGGCGGTGGGGCCGCCATAGCGGAGAATCTGATGAAGGAGACCGGCATCCATGCGCCAATGCCCTCTTTTGGGGACGAGAAGAGGGACTTTCCGAACCATATAGGCTGTGGCGAGGAGGGCGGAGACTGCTTCTGCAAATACCGTGGTGGCGGCGCTGCACACAACGCCGAAGCCCAGCAGCCCCAGGAAAATCAGATCCAGCACTGCATTGAGAACGGCGGAGAATGCCAGAAAGAGGAAGGGCGTTTTGGAATCCCCCACGCTTTTCAGTCCGGCGGCGAGGGCGTTGTACACGAAGGTAAAGGGGGTTCCCAGAAAGGTGACACGCAGATACAGCCCGGTGATGATCTGAATCTCCTCCGGAACTGCCATGGCCCGGAGAATCCAGGGAGCGGCGAAAATCCCCAGGACGGATACGCCGCAGCACACCAGAAGGCCGAACAGCAGGGTATTGCCCAGAATTTTCCCCAGCCGGGGGTAGTCTCTGGCACCGAAGGCCTCGCTCATGAGGACTCCCGCGCCGATGCACAGCCCGGTGATGGACAGAATCACCAGATTCATCACCGGCCCGGCGATGCCCTCCGCCGCCAGCGCCTGGGCGCCGATGAACCGCCCTGCAATGATGGAATCCACGGCGTTATAGGTCAGCTGCACCCAATTTCCCAGCAGCAGGGGCAGCGCGTAATGCCACAGGTGGGAAAGGGGAGAGCCGCTGGTCATATCCCGCATGGCTTCGCCCCACCTCCATAAAACGAATTTCGCAAATTATAGCATAAAAAGCCGAAAGAAACAACCCCACCGCGCCAAAATGGTCGGTGGGGAAG
>JAQXPK010000137.1 GCA_029100605.1 Bacillota bacterium
CTTTCTGAATCATTCGCTTCTAGCTTGATTACTCAAGAATTTTCGTTGGCTGTTTTTCGCTTACGCTTAAACAATCCATTTATTGTCCAAGGTGTTAATTCGTTCGTCTTTACGTTATTCAATTTACAAGGTACAGCCGCTCGTTTCTCGTTCACGTTTGAACTTTAGCGAACTTTCATATATTAGCACGTCGGTTTTCACTTGTCAAGAGCTATTTTCAAGTTCTTTAGGTTTCTTTCGACGCGCTTCGCCACGCTCCCGGCATTCACCGTTCATCACGCAACTTGTTTAGTATACCTCAGAAGGTTCAATTTGTCAAGAAGTTTTTTTCAAATTATTCCTTTTTTGCTGCGGCATACATTCGCTGCCATTGCGGGCAGCCGGGATATAGTATCATCCCCAGGTAGATTTGTCAAGCACTTTCTACAAAATACGTATCTCTTTTTTTATTGATTTTCGCTCATGGACGATCGTCTCTGGAGGATAGATTGCTGCTGATTTCCGTCAGCGCGTCCCCGGCGTCGATGCTGGTTTCGTCTTTCATTGCAAGATCCCCCAGACTGACCATACCGCAGAGCTTACCGTTCTCCATCACCGGAAGGCGGCGGATCTGCTCCCTGCCCATCAGACCTGCCGCCAGATTGGCCTCCATATCCGGTCTGGCGGAAATGACCTTGACGGTCATCACGTCTCGGACGGTAGTGGTAGCTGGCGAGCGCCCGGCGGCAAGGCACCGGGTGACAATATCCCGGTCGGTGATCAGGCCGCACACCCGTCCATCGCTGCCGCAGACCGGCAGCGCGCCGATATTATAGCGGTTCAGGGTTCGCGCCGCCACCGCTACGGATTCATCCGGGTGGATGCGGATGACTGGATTGGACATAACATCCCGTAATTTCATGGAATCTGCCTCCTTTTTGGAAGCAGTATGGGCATTTTTCAGGGAAAATATACCATCAGGCAGAATAACGGGAGGGCAGCCGCCCTCCCGCAAACCGTATGGTAGTACCGCATAATGGGGCAAAAGAATCCGCCGAAGCCCGCAGCTTCCATTGTACGGTGCTGCCTCATCGTTATGGATTATTCCTTCACCAGCAGCTCCGCGATCTGGATGGCGTTGGTTGCCGCGCCCTTGCGCACCTGGTCACCACAGCACCACAGGCACAGGCCATTGTCATCGGTCAGGTCGGGGCGGATGCGTCCGACAAACACGATGTCCTGGTCGGAGGTGTCCAAAGGCATGGGGTACTGCTGATTTGCCAGATCGTCCACCAGCTTACAGCCGGGGGCCTTGGCAATGACCTCTCTTGCCTGCTCCACGGTGACCGGCACGTCAAAGTGGCAGCTGACGGAGATGGAGTGGCTGCGCACCACGGGAACCCGGACGCAGGTGCAGGAAACCTTCAGTTCCGGCAGATGCATAATCTTCCGGCCCTCGTTCTGCATCTTCATTTCCTCGCTGGTGTAGCCCAGGTACTGCTCGCCGCCGATCTGGGGAATCAGGTTGAAGGCGATCTGGTGGGAGAACACCTTGGGCTCATAAGTCTTGCCCTCCCGGAGAGCTTCCACCTCGTTCATCAGCTCGACGGGGCCACCGGCGCCGGCGCCGGAAACCGCCTGATAGGTAGACGCGGTCATGGTGCGGATGGGGGCGATGGCGTTCAGGGCGTTGACTGCCGTGACGGTGATGATGGTGGAGCAGTTGGGGTTGGAAATGATGCCCTTATGCCACTTTACATCCTCGGGGTTGACCTCGGGCACCACCAGGGGCACCTCGGGGTTCAGGCGAAAGGCGGAGGAATTGTCCACGAACACTGCGCCGGAGGCCACGATGGCGGGAGTGAACTTCTTGGCGATGTCATTCTCCGCCGCGCCAAGCACGATATCCACGCCCGCGAAGGCCTCGTCCCGAGCCTCCTGAATGGTCACGTCCTCGCCGTTGAATTTCACGGTCCTGCCAGCGCTCCGGGCAGAGGCCAGAGGAACCAGCTTTCCCACAGGGAATTTCCGTTCCTGCAAAATCTTGATCATTTCCTGTCCCACGGCGCCGGTCGCGCCCAAGACGGCAACAGTGTAGGTTTTCATATCCATACCTCCCAAAAGTTCCGGCGGCTGCGCCGGTGCGGTGTTGATTCAAGCGTTGAACGAAGGTGTCCACTGCATTCCGCTATTTGCATTATTTTACAAAGCTGTTGTACAGCACCCGGATGGCGTCCTTAAAATCCTTGTTGTCCACGCCGAAGATGATGTTCAATTCGTCGGGACCCTGGTTGATCATGCGAATGTTGATGCCGCTTTCGCCCAGCGCCTTGAAGATTTTACCGGAAATACCAGGGCGGAAGGCCATCTTCCGGCCCACGGCCGCAACCACCGCGATGTGGTGGTGGACATCCAGGGTATCGGGCTTGGCTTCCTTCTTGATCTCCGCCATGATGGTGTACAGGTCTTTCTCCACCGCGGCGGTGGGCAGCACCACGGACACGTTGTCGATGCCGTTTGGCACGTAGTCCACGGAAATATTATGCTGCTCCAGCACCGACAAGACCCGGCGCAGCACGCCGACCTGGTTGCTCATCCCCCGCTTGGTCAGGGAGATGATGGAAAAGTCCTTCTTGCCCGTGATGCCGGTGATGAACCGGTCGGGGTCAACGTCGCCGGAGAAGGATTCCTGAATCATAGTGCCGGGGGCGTCGGGGTCGTTGGTGTTGCGGATGTTCACAGGAATGTTCTTCTCCCGCACGGGGAAAATGGAATCCTCGTGGAGCACCTGGGCGCCGGAGTAGCTCAGCTCCCGAAGCTCGTCGTAGGTGACCTCGGGAATGGCCTGCGGGTCGTCCACAATCCGGGGGTCCGCCATGAGAATGCCGGACACGTCCGTCCAGTTTTCGTACACATCCGCGTCCAGCGCCGCCGCCGCCAGAGCGCCGGTGATGTCGCTGCCGCCCCGGGAGAAGGTGTGAATGGTTCCGTCAGGCATGGTGCCGTAGAAGCCGGGGATCACCGCGCCATAGCCGATCAGCACATGATTGCGCAGCGCCTCGTAGGACGCTTCCTGATTCACGGTACCGTCCATGTTGAACTTCACCCAGTCGGCGGCGTCCACAAACTGGAAGCCCAGATAGGCTGCCATGAGCTTGGCGGAAAAATACTCGCCCCGGCTGACCAGTTCCTCCTGGGAGACCTCCTTGGCATCGATGCGCTTTTTCAGCGCCTCCAGCTCCGGCTCCAGCGCCAGATCCAGCCCCAGCTCATCCCGGATGTCCAGATACCGGGACGCGATCATATCAAAAATACTGCTGCAATCCACGCCGTACTGAATGTGGGCGTAGCACAGGTAGAGCAGATCCGTCAGCTTATGGTCGGTGCTGAACCGCTTGCCGGCGGCGGAGACCACCACCACACGGCGCTCCGGATCCGCTATGAGAATGTCCCGCACCTTGCGGTACTGGCCGGCGTCCGCCATGGAGCTGCCGCCGAATTTCACAACTTTCATTTTCTTTCCCTCTCTCGGGTCAAACCCGTTTGCGTCAGTTGAAACGATCCTCGTTCAACGAATCGCCGCGATGAACGCGTTGGAATTCTCTTTCAGCCAGGCGTGCATTTCGGCAACGGACACCGGCTCGGTCACCGCCGCGCTGCCCCAGTGCTCCTTCACGCTGCCGTTCCAGCCACCCCGGACGTACCAGGTCAGCTTTTCCTCGTTCACAGCCGTCACCTTTCCGCCGTAGGGCGCGTAGAAGCCCCTGCCCGCCAGAACGTCCACCAGGTCCTGCACCACATTATACGCCGTGGGGTAGCGGCCTGCGCCCTGACCGAAGAAGCTCATTCTCTCGGAGGTTGCGCCGACAAAGGTGATCAGATTGTAGTTCATGGGGACAGCCGCCTCCGGCTCTCCCTCTCTGACCAGAGTGGGCTGAACGTAGGCGCTGATGACGCCGCCGTCCCGCTTGCCGGTGGAGATCAGCTTGCAGACCAGGCCGTGAGCCTTGAAGTTCTCCACATCCTGAGCCTGAATGTTCCGGATGCCCGCCACGGGGACGGAGTCCTTGTCCAGGCTCACGCCGAAGGCAATGTTGGCGGACAGAATCACCTTGTGCCAGGTGTCGATGCCGTCCACGTCGGTGGAAGGATTGGCTTCGGCATAGCCGAGCTTCTGCGCCTGCTTCAGCACGTCGTCATAGTTCAGACCCAGCCGGGTCATGTTGTCGAGAATGTAGTTGCAGGTGCCGTTCATGATGCCGCCCACTTCCCGGATCTCCTGCACCCGGCGGGCGCGCTCCAGCTCGGACAGCCAGCCGATGCCGCCGCCCACAGCCGCCGTGCACCGAAAGCAAACGCCCTTTTCCTTCACCAGGGGCAGCAGCTCGTCATAGAAGGTGCACACCAGTGCCTTGTTGGAGGTGACCACGTTCTTTCCGGCTACGATGGCGGCGCGGACAAAGTCGTAAGCCGGATGCAGGCCGCCCATGGCCTCTACCACGGTGTCGATGCTGTCATCCTCCACGATCTGCCGGATGTCCCGAACCGCCTCGGCGTCGGGAAGCTGCACATCCTCCAGGCACAGAACCTTGGTCACCTGCATATCGTCTCTGCCCTCTGTGATCTCGTAAACGCCGCGGCCAACTACGCCAAACCCCAGCAATCCAATTTTCATCAAAATACCCTCCATCTTCTTCGGAAAATTTTGGTCACTGTGTAAAAACGGGTGTACCCATCCCGAAAACACTTGCTTTTTGACGAAAAACAGTATATCATATACCTACTCAAATTTCAATTTAGACAAAAAGCCAAGGATTCCCCGGTTTTTTCCGGCTTTTTGTGCAATTAGCAGAGAAAACTCACCGTTCAGGAGGATGCTATGAGATACCATTCCACCCGGAGCCAATCCCACGCCGTGGACAGTGCCGAAGCCGTTCTGGAGGGTCTTGCCCCCGACGGCGGACTGTACATGCCCGAAGCCATCCCTGCCTTCGACTGGCGCAAGTGCCTGGAAGGGAATTCCCTTTCCATGGCGGCAGACATTCTCTCCGCCCTGTTGCCGGACATTCCCGATATGCCGGCGCTGGTGCGCAGAGCCTACACCGGCAAATTTGAGACGGAAGCGCTGACCCCCACCGTTTCCGTGGGAGATTTTTCCGTACTGGAGCTGTTCCGGGGGCCGACCTTGGCCTTTAAGGACGTGGCGCTTTCCATGCTTCCTCAACTGCTCACCGCCGCGAAAGCCGCCAAGGGGATGGAGAAGGACATTCTCATCCTCACCGCCACCTCCGGCGACACGGGCAAAGCCGCTCTGGAGGGCTTTCACGATGTGCCCGGGGTGCGCATCTGCGTGTTCTACCCCGACGGCGGCGTGTCCCAGGTGCAGCGCTCCCAGATGGTGACCCAAGAGGGCGGCAACGTAGCCGTCTGCGCGGTGCGCGGCAATTTTGACGACGCCCAGACCGGGGTGAAGAACATTTTCGCCGCCTGTCAGGGCAAGGCGCTGCCCTACGCCCTGTCCAGTGCCAACTCCATCAATATCGGTCGTCTCGCGCCTCAGATCATGTACTATTTCCGCGCCTACCGGGATCTCCTGGATTCCGGGAAAATCCGGCTGGGGAATGAAGTGAACTTCTCCGTCCCCACCGGCAATTTCGGCGACATTCTGGCAGGCTGCCTGGCAAAGCGTCTGGGTCTGCCCGTTGGCAAGCTGATCTGTGCTTCCAACGCCAACAACGTCCTGACCGACTTCATCCGCACCGGCACCTACGACAAGCGCCGCCCCCTGCTGAAGACCACCTCCCCCTCCATGGACATTCTGGTGTCCTCCAACTTAGAGCGGCTGCTGTACCTGCTGTCCGGGGACACGAAGCTGGTAGCCGGGCTGATGGATCAGCTGAACACGAAGGGCATCTACACCGTCCCTGCCTCCCTGCTGGAAAAGATTCAGGCGGAGTTCTGGGCGTCCTTCTGCGACGATACCCGAGCCGGAGAAATCATCGGTCGTGTCCACCGGGACTGCGGCTATCTGTGCGACCCCCACACCGCCTCCGGCTGGGCGGCGGCAGAGGATTATGTAAACCAGTTCGGCGACACCCGCCCCATGGTAGTGCTGTCCACCGCCTCCCCCTTCAAGTTCCCCGTTGCCGTCCTCACCGCCATCGGCGGGGACACCTCCGGCAGCGAATTTGAACAAATGGCCCGGCT
>JAQXPK010000138.1 GCA_029100605.1 Bacillota bacterium
AAGGCAGATGACGCCGCTGGGCTTTCCGCCCAGCAAGGAAGATAACGCATTCTGGCGCAATTCAGGCCGGAAAGAATTAAAGTTTTTAATCAAGAGTTAGTATCATAACAAGCAGCTGCCGGGAATCGGGGCAAACGCCTCCATTCCCGGCAGATTTTCTTTGGCAGCATCGCGCAATGGGATCTGCGGGCTTCGTGGATCTTTTGCCCCATTGTGCGGTGCTGCTCATCCCTTTATTCGGTACACTCTCAGCACATTTTTCCGCTCCGTCGGTATCCGGAAGCTCTCCACCGCCTTCTGGATGGTCTTGTTATGCGTCCAGGGATCGAGACGATACTGGGTAATGTACGGAAGCACCGCATCGTACTGCTTTGCCAGAGCCGTGGCAAAATACCACGCAGCCATCATTCTGACATAGTAGTGGTCGGTCTTTACGGAAGCTACCAGCTCCGGCAGGGCGGGGTCAAAAGCATCGTCCAGATAATGAACCATGAGCATTTCCATGCCAAACCGGAGGGTATAGGGCTGATCCGAGGTAAGCCAGCGGCGGATACAGGGCAGAAGCGCGTCCCGGTGCCGGGCAAATACCCGAGGTCTGAGCTGGTCACAGGTTGCCCAGTTGTCCACGTATGGAAGAAACGCCTCCACATGAGCCACCGCTTTGGAAAAGTCCTTCTCCCCTCCCAGCAGCAGCGCGTGAATCTGGTTCTCCTCAAAATACCGGTGGGGCAGCATCTGCAAAAAGTCCTCCCCATCCGTCATTTCCTTCGCCAGACGGCGAAGCTGGGGCGTTCGTACGCCAATCACGGTTTCCGGCGCTACGTTTGGGAGAATCCGCAGCTGCATCTGTCGGTAGGACTCGTCCCGGAGAGACAACAGGGCATCGGTCAGTTCGTTTTGGTTCATACCCGGCGGTCGGTGAGGCTCTTGGCAAGAGACGTGATGTACTCGGTGTTTTCAAACGCAGACAGAGCGGAAATGGCGTAATCCGTGTATTTTTGTACCAATTCTTCGCACTTTGCAAGGCCAAAAAGCCGGACGAAGGTGTTCTTATCGGCGTCCACGCCGGTGGCCTTGCCCAGCTCCGCCTGGGTGCCGATGACATCCAGCATATCATCCCGGATCTGGAACGCCAGTCCCAGCCCGGCGGCAAACTGGCAGGCGGCATCAAACTGCTCCTGGGTTCCACCACCGGCGACAACGCCAAGGCTGCAGGCCGCGCTGATCAGAGCGCCGGTTTTCCGGGACTGGATCGCCAGCACCTCCTGCTCGCTGAGTTGCCGTTCCTGGCTCATAATGTCCAGCACCTGTCCACCCACCATGCCCAGAGAACCGGCACACTCCGCCAGGATGCCAATGGCCGTGGACATATCCTCGGGCTTTGGCAGTTCGGCCTTGGCGGCAACCATGAATGCGTCGGTGAGCAGCGCGTCCCCTGCCAGCACTGCCATGCCCTCGCCAAACACCTTGTGGTTGGTCAGGCGTCCCCGGCGGTAATCGTCGTTATCCATGCAGGGCAGATCGTCGTGAATCAGGCTGTAGGTATGGATCATCTCCACCGCAGCGGCAAAGGGCGCGGCGGTATGCCAGTCCCCGCCGCAGAGGCGGCAGAACTCGAAGGCAAAAATGGGACGCAGCCGCTTGCCACCGGAAAGCAGACTGTATTCCATGGCCTGATACAGGGGCCTCTGGGGTTGATCCCGGAACTGGGCGTAGAGGTCTTTCAGATAGTTCTCAATGTACTGCCGGTATTCCCGGGTCTGCGCGTCATGGCTCATCCCGGAATTCCTCCTCCACCGGACTGCCGTCGGGGGCAGTCATGATCTTCTTCACCTGAAGCTGGGCATCGTCCAGCAGCTTTTGGCAGCCGCGCACCAGCTCCGTGCCCTCCTGGAAGAGCTTCAGGGACTCCTCCAGAGCCACGTCCCCCCGTTCCATGGCCCGGACGATCTGTTCCAGCCGCGCCATGGACTGCTCAAAGGTCTGATTTTCGGGATTCATCGTGCTTCCTCCTTTTTCTCCATTACCGTTGCAGACAAGCTGCCATCGCTCAGGCTGACGGCAATCCGCTCTCCCAGCTCCACCTGACGGACGGAGCGGAGAACCTCACCGTTTTCTTTACGCGCCATGGAATACCCCCGGGTGAGCACCTTCAGGGGGCTCAGGGCGTCCAGCTTGGAGACGGCGGCAATGTAGCGTTGATTGTTTCGGGTGATGGTCTGATTCTGCGCCGCGATCAGCCGGTTTTTCAGCAATTCCAGATTTTTTTCTCGCTGCTCCAGGTACCCTGTGGGGCTTTTCAACGCGGCGGAATGGGACAGAACGTCCAAATGCTGCCGCGCCGCTTTCAGCTGCCGGCTCAGTGCCGAAGCCATGGCGGCGGACATGGCATCCAAGCTTTGCCGCAGGGCGTCCTGATCCGGAACCGCAAGCTCCGCCGCGTTGGATGGCGTGGCAGCCCGGAGATCGGCAACATAGTCCGATATGGTCACGTCCGGCTCGTGGCCTACGGCGGAAATCACAGGAATCTGGGAATCGTAAATGGCGTGGGCAACCTGCTCGTCGTTAAACGCCCACAGATCCTCGATGGAGCCGCCGCCCCGACCCACGATCAGAAGATCCGCCAAATGGTAATGGTTGGCAAAGCGGATCGCGGCGGCGATTTCCCCCGGTGCCTCCGCTCCCTGCACCCGTACGGGCAGCAGCCGAACTTTGCTTAAGGGGTAGCGTTTGCGCAGAATCCGGAGCATATCGTGCACCGCCGCTCCCGCAGAGCTGGTGACGATGCCGATGGTGCCCGGGTATTTAGGCAGGAGCTTTTTGTGAGCGGGGTCAAACAGCCCCTCCGCCGCCAGCTTTTTCTTCAGCTGCTCAAAGGCGGCGTACAGGTCGCCTACGCCATCCATAGCCATGGCGGTGCAGTACAGCTGGTAAGCGCCATCTCTGGGGTAGACTGCGACCTTGCCCATGGCAATGACCTGCATACCGTTGTCCGGGCGGAAGCGCAGACGCGTGGCGTTGCCCTTGAACATTACGCATTTCAGGGCGGAAGATTCGTCCTTTAATGTAAAATAGTGGTGCCCCGAGGGGTAGACCTTGTAGTTGCTGATCTCGCCCCGGACGGCAACCTGTCCCAAATTGGGATCCATGTCCAGCTTGCTTCGGATGTACTCCGTTAATTGGGTGATGGAAAGTACGTTCTGCGGCATATTACTCCTCCGTCATTCTGCTTGCCAGTACGGCGACACCCATGGCATTATCGGTAGAAAACCGGGGCTGGGCAAAAATCGGATTCAAAGGTGCGAGCGTCTCCCGCAGCAGAGAATTGGAGGCCACGCCCCCGGAAAAGACCACCCGAAGCCCCGGGTACCGCTTCATCGCCTGCTCCGTTGCCTGCATCACCGCTCCCGCCACGCACCGCAGGGCAAAGGCCGCGGTTTCGGCGGGTACTCCGCTCCGCTGGTGGAACTGCTGCACCTGATTCTGTATGCCGGAAAGGGAAAACTCGCTTCCCGCGCACTTGACCCGAAAGGTTTCCTTCCCCACCGCTTCCCGACTCAGTTCGTCCAGATCCTTCCCGGACGGAAACGGCAGCTCCAGCAGCTGCCCCGTTCGGTCGATGAGCTGCCCGGCGGAAATGTCCGTGGTGCCGCCGATACGGGTACACCGGACGTTCTTCCCCTCCGGCTCCACCAGAAGCAGTTCTGTGGTGCCGCCGGACAGATGCCAGGCCAAATGAGGCTGTTCCATCAGCTCCAGGTGTCCCGCACTCCAAAGCGAGGCGGCCACATGGCCCTGCTGGTGGGACACCTCCACCAGGGGAACGCCCAAAGCGTCGGAAAGCAGCTTGGCATGGGAGACGCCTACCAGAAAACAGGGCATATAGCTACCCTCCACAGCCCGAGGCCGGGTGCTTACCCCCACCGCCGTGATGGCAGTCGCCTCCACATGGGAAAACAGCCTGCCGGAAAGCGCCGGCAGGCTTTTGATATGGGCAAATACCGCATCGGACTGGCGAAGGCCCAGCTCTCCCTGTCTGACCGGCAGAAGCTGGGAATAGTTTTCACCGCCCACACCGTCAAAATACGCGATGGATGTGGTGTAATTGCTGGTATCGATGCCGATGACGCTCATTGTGCTTCCTCTCCGGCTTCCGCTTCCGTAGTCGGCGGGTTCAGGCTCCGCACAAAGCTGCCCAAGATCCCGTTGACGAAAGCGCCGGCCTCGTCGCCGTCATACTTTTTGGTGATGCGCACGGCTTCTGACACGGCAACCCCGACGGGCACGTCCTCCACATAGAGAATCTCAAATATCGCCAACTGCAAAATGCACCGATCCAGCTTGGAAATGCGGCGGATGTCCCAGCCGATGGAGAACTTCCGGATCACCTCGTCCAGTTCCTCTTCCCGGTTGGCTACGCCGGTGACAACGGTGTCGATATAGCGCAGCTGGAAGCGGTCGGGACGCTGAGCGTAGACCTCGTTCTCCTCTGCCAGCTTTTCATAGTATTCCTTGTCCAGGCGGGTGGAGACCACCTGCTCCGGCTCTTCGCCGGTAAACGCCCGACCGTAAATCAGATGTACTGCCAGTTCTCTGGCGTCGCCTCTCTTCATAGCACCCCTTATTTACGCACGATGCCGCATACGTTTACGGACACACTGGTGACCTTCGTGCCGGTGATGGACTCCACACTGGAAGTCACAGCCGCCTGAACCTCTTTCGCTACGTCCACCACGCTGTAGCCGTAGTAGATCATAATGCCGCACTCAATGGAGAGGGTATTGTCCTCCGCAATCAGGATCTTCAGTCCCTTGCCCCAGTTCTTCTTCGTGGAAAAGTCCGCGATGCTGACGCCGGGCTTGATGCCCAGAGAGCCAACACCTTCCACCTCAGAAAGGGCATGGGCGACAATGGTAGCCACCACGTCCTCGGAAATCATCACGTTGCCGTTCTCCTGAATCTGGGTGATGTACTGCTTATATTCCGCCATAGGGTTTTCCTCCTAAAACCTGTCACGCCCGAAAGCATGACATACTTTTGTATATTGTACCACAAATCCGGAAAATTACAACTGTTTTCTGAGGGAAAGGATGGA
This sequence comes from Bacillota bacterium, assembly GCA_029100605.1. Taxonomy (GTDB): domain Bacteria; phylum Bacillota; class Clostridia; order Oscillospirales; family Oscillospiraceae; genus Faecousia. The sequence continues at coordinate 5,096 of JAQXPK010000138.1, forward strand.
AATGGGAAAAATTCTCGGACTGCCCCGTGTTCCTGAACAGGCATCGTTCCTTCACGATGTCTGCTGCAAGCCGCTTTCATCAGGAAAAAGCCCCGGATGACAGCCATCCGGGGCACGTTTTACTGCACCTCCACAACCCGAATATCGTCCAGAGAATAATCCGACTGTGCCATCACAATGTCCGCGATAACGGCTACATCCGACTGCTGCAAACCGCCTTCCGGAGAGGCAACCGCGATGGAGATCCCCTCCCCGGACATATAGGCCACGCAGTCAGCGTATCCCTTTGCGATGACCAGGCTTTCAATCTGCGCCTCGCTCAGGGCAGTCTGCACGATTTCCTCCAGCTCCACCGCGGACTCCGCCTCCTTGGAACCCTCGCTGTAGGACATGGCCTCCTGGAGCAGGTTCACGGCATTGTCCCTGGCCTGCTGCCGGGACAGACGAACGGCGGCGAAATAATCCCCGGAAGTAGTGGAAACGTCTTCTCCAGCGGAGATGGCAGCCATATCCCCGCTGAGCTCCAGAGTGTCGTCGGACATGACCTTTTCCGCGTCCAGGGTATCCGTCAGATTTGCCGTCGCCTGATCCTCGGTGTAGCGCCAGTTGACGTAGATGCCCGCGCAGACCGTTACCAGAACCGCCGCCGCGACCAGATTCTTCTTCCAAACTTTCATAAAAATGCCTCCATTCATTTCATTTTCAAAACGGTGATTTTGTCGGTGGACAGCCCGGTGGCGCTGGCGACCGCATCCACAATGGCGAGGCGGACGGACGCGCTGCCCGCGCCCTGGCATACCACCACCGCGCCCTGATAAGCCGGCGGGTTGATCTGCTGCACCAGCCCTGTCTGGGCACGGTTTTCATCCGTAAGGATCACCGTATCCCGGCGGTTGTCATCCGTATCCGTCTGGTAAACCGTCCGCTCCCCTTCCCGCTGGGTCAGCAGCACCTTTACCCTTCCCGCACCCTGAATCTGGGATAAAATGTCCTCCAGGGATTCCTGCAGCTCAGCCTGAGGCTCTGTCTGCACCGTCGGCTCCACTGACGTCTGCTTTTTGCTTCCTCCCGGAAGCAGCATAAGCAGCAGTCCCGCCAGCAGCACCAGCAGAACATAGCGGTACTTTTTGAACAGTTCCCCTGCCCGGCTCTTCAGCTCTACCCAGTCCATTGCTGATTCTCCTTTGCAATCCCTAGCTCCGATTCGATGATTGTCTGTAGCTGCCGCCGAGCGTAGGGGGACACTGCCCCGGAGATTGTCACGGAATCAGGGACGTTTTCCTCATTGACGCTCACCTCCACCGTCACCTCCGCCCGGAGGCTCTCGGCTTTGTCCAAGATATATGCTTCCGTCTCTGACTTTATGATTTCCGCTACGGAATCCCGGGCAAGTTTTTCTCCCGCCGCTGCCGCCTCCGAAGCGTCCGTCTCATAACGCACAGGGAAATCTGTCAATTCGGAGAAATCTCCCCGGGAGAAGGGACTCAAAACCGTGTACGCCAGAAACAGCCCGCAGATGAGCTTCACCACCTGTTTTCCCGTTCCGGAGGGAAACAGCCCTGTGACAATGCCGCAGAGCATGGCGGCTGCCACTACGGTAATCACGTACTGCCGAAGCGCTTCCATTATCCCACTCCTTTCAGGAAACACACCGTGCTGATGAGCAGCAGCAGACACTCCGAGCCGGTCATAGCCAGCAGCAGTCCCATAGCGGAGGAAAAATCCCCGATCAGCTCCGTCAGCCGCTTTTCTCCGAACAGAGCGCAGAGAGCAGCGGTGAGCTTGAGAATCAGGTAGTGTACCCCGATCTTCAGAAAGGGCTGTAAAAACACCGCCAGTACCGCCAGAATGCCGTAGATCCCCGCTGCGTTTTTCATCAGTCCGGCGCTGACCAGCACAGCCTCTGACGCATCGGACAAAATACTGCCCACCACGGGAACCACCGAGGAGATCGTGACCTTTGTGGCCTTCAAAGCGGCGGCGTCTGTAGTGCCGCTGACCACACCGGTTACTGTTATGTAGGTCGTGAACACCGTCAGAAGAATCTTCAGGCACCAGCTGACGAGCCCCTTGGTAAAATCCCGCATATTTTTCAGAATTGCCTCTCCCACCGCGCTGTTTGCCACAGCCAGCGCCAGAAAGAGGTACACCATGGGTACCAGCAGCCGGGAGATCAGGCTGCTGAGCACCGCGTCAAAGACCGCCGTTCCGGTGTAGAGGGCAGCGGAAGCGGTTACGCCGCCCTGGGCTGCCATGGCGGCTGTCATCACAGGCAGCAGAAGCTTGCCGTATTCACTAATCTCCGTAATGGTCTCGGTGGCGAGGCGGATCAGGGAATTGGCGCTGAGCAGCAGCCCGGCGGCAATGGCAGCCGTCCCGGCGAACTCTGATGCCGTCTTGACACCGCCGGAGAAGGACTGGAGCAGGGAAACCATCATCACCGCCGCAATGACGCCCAGACTGACCTTAGTTGCCTCCTTCAGATCCGGCCTCAGCTGCAGCAGAGCGCCCTCCAACAGATGAAGCAGTCCTTCTCCAAAGGAATCGGTTTTCTCTGGCATCACCTCAGCGCCGGAGGGAGGCACCGTCGGCGCGGCCAGCTCCGCGGCGGAAACCGGCACCGCAAGAGAAAACACCAGAATGACAATCAGTAGTAACTTGCTCATAGCTCCCTCAAAATCTCCCGTATCAGTTCCAGCAGCGCGGAAAAAATGGGAAGGGACAGGTAAAGAATTACCGCCGAGCCCAGCATTTGCAGGGATTTACCCAGGGAAGCGTTCCCGGCATCGGCGCAGACCATTCCGGCGATTTCCGCAACCAGACCGATGCCCACCGCTTTCAGCAGAATCCCCAGGGTATCGCCCTGGAGGTCTCCCAGTTCCTCCAGTTCCCGCAAAAAATCCAGAACCGGTTCTAAGTACCGGATGGCAACCATGGCTGCCATGCAGCACACCGCCATGGTCAGCAGAATCCCCATGTCCTTCTGCTTTCCCAGAGTCAGCCCCAGCACCACCGCCAGCAGCACCGCTGCCGCCGTTTTCCAAAAAGCCTCCATCAGAATTCAAATAACGTCTTGACCAGGTCAAACAGATCGGCGATTTTCTGCGCCAGCATCATCAGTACCACAACCAGTCCCGCCAGACTGGTCATGGTAGCCTGTTCCTCCCGCCCGGAACGGGAGAGCACCTGATTCAGGATCGAAACGATAATCCCGATTGCCGCGATTTTGAAGATCAGGTCAATATCCATACTCATAGAAATAAAATCGCCAGCGCCGCGCCGGCGCACAATCCCAGCGTTTCATAGCTGCGAAGCCGCGTTTCCCGGTTTTGGGAGAGGGCTTCCAGCTCTGACCGGCACGCCTCCCGGACTTCCGCCAGACCTTTCAGCTGTTGGGGCAGGTCAAACCGCCCCAGCGTTTGGCCCAGCTGGACAAGCAGTTCCCGGGTTCGGCGGGGCAGATCGTGGCTGCGTTGCAGAGCGGCGGTCATGCAGCTGGCGGCATCCGGGGCTGTCTGCCAATCCAGCTCCCGCGCCAGATTCAGAAACACCTCCCGAAGCGCGCCTCTGGCCTCCTTCCCAGCCTGACGGCAAAGCTCCGGCAGGGGCGTCAGGCGGTAGGACAGCTCCCACTCCATGGCGTTCAGCACCCGAATCAGCTGCCGCAGGGTACTCTCCTGCCGCTTGTACCCGGCGGCAAGGGAGAAACCAAAGCCGCCGCAGCCAGCAATGATCAAAACCGCGCCGATCCATTTGTAATTCATGGCTCCAACCTCTCAACGAAATAGGACTTGTCCGACCGCAGAATCAAAAGGGTTTGAAACACGCCATGCTCGTACAGCGGTCGGTAGACGCTCCGCCGCCGGTAGTCCGCCGCTGACGTGCCGTGGGCGGTAGCCAGCAGGCGAACGCCGCAGTTCGCCGCCCACAGCAGCGCCCGGGCGTCCGGTTCCGCCGTGATTTCATCCACAGCGATGGACTTTGGCCCCATGGCCCGGAGCAGCATCCCAATCCCGGCGGGCTTTGGACAGCCTATCAGCACGTCCACCCGTCTGCTTCGTTCCAGCCCCTGGGGGAACAGCTCCCCCCGCTCGTCCACTACGCTCACCGGTTCCCGCTGTCCCAGCTGCCGGATCAGATCCCGCAGCAGGGTGGTTTTTCCCCAGCCTGGCGCACCGAGAATCAGAATGGAACCGCCGCACTGGGCTGCCCGCTTCCCGATCCCCGGATAATCCCGAGCCACCCGGATGCACAGGGAGCTGAGTTCCCGAATTCCCGTCACGGTTCCTTCCTGGCAGACGACCTCCCCGCACAGCCCGATGCGGTGACCGCCGGGGGCGGTGATGTAGCCCTCCGCCGCCGTCGCCGCCGCCCAGGGAGAGTATCGGCTGGCGGCATTGACACAGTAGCTGAGATCCTCCCGCCGCACCTCTGCAGAAAGAAAGCGGCTGTCTCCGTTTAGCACCAGCTCCGCCGGACTTCCCAGACGAAGCCGAAGCTCCTGCAGGCTGTCTTTTCCAAGCCTGTCCACATCCGCCCGCAGGTTGGGCGGGAGAATGGACAGGAGGCTTTTCCATGCGCACATCATTTGCATCACTCCTGCCTAAGACTATGCGGCGGAGCGCTCCAATAGCACTCCGCCGCATACAAAAGCCCCGGCAGTTCGTAAACTGCCGGGACTTCCCTACCGCTTATTCTTTTTGTAGATCACATTCAGACCCTTCAGAAGCAAATCCTTGTCCAGAATGATCTCCCGCTTGCACAGCGGCGTGATGAACTGCGCCATACCGCCGGTGGCAACCAACGTGGAGCGGTGCCCCAGTTCTTCTTCCATTCGCTCCACCAGGCCGTCCAGCATGGCCGCGGTGCCGTACATCATGCCGCTGCGCATACAGTCCACGGTATTTTTGCCAATGACATGCTTCGGCTTGTCCAGACTGATGCCGGGAAGCTGCGCCGCCCGGCTGGTCAGAGCGTCCAGGGACACCCGAACGCCTGGCACAATCACGCCGCCCAGATACATATTGTTGGGTTCCACAACTTCAATGGTGGTGGCGGTGCCAAGATCCATGAGGATCAGCGGCGGTTCATACTCCGCCAGAGCGGCGACGGCAATGACAATCCGGTCGCTGCCTACCTGGCTGGGCACATCCATGTGAATGTTCAGTCCGGTTTTCAGGCCGGGGCCGACCACCATGGGCTGCTTTCCTATCACCTTGATAACGCCGGTTTTCACGGAGTTGAACACCGGCGGCACAACCGAGGAAATGATGCAGTCGTCAATGTCCTTCACCTTCGCGCCGAAGGTTTCGATCATGTTCTTGATTTCCACGCCGTACTGGTCGGAGGTTCGGGTTCTGTCCGTGGCGATGCGCGCTTTGAAGAGAATCTTGTCGCCGTCGAAGCAGCCGATGACCAGGTTGGTGTTTCCAATGTCAATGGCAAGCAGCATAGTGGTTACTCCTTAACGTTTTTTCATTCGAGCCTGGAGATGCAGCAGTGCCTTGCCGATCACCGTCACCAGAATGGCGGCGGCGATGGCCTCCGGGATACCGGAGGCGGTGACAGTCCCCATAATCAGGCCGAATACGGCGGTAATGGCAACGTTTTTCGCGGCGGCGTACTGCTGGGCAAGCAAAAGATAGATGCTGCCCATCACCAGGACGGTATGGCAGATAGTGGAAACAGCCGCGGTAATGGGCAGCGCCAGATAGTCCTTCTTGATCACCCGATGCAGCAGCCTCCACAGCCAGCCGGCGATCACGCCAAGCAGAATCCGGCAGCCCAGGGCAATCCACAGACTCTTCACCACCCCCGGCAGGCCTTCCGTTGTCATGAATGGAGAAAAGGCAAAGGCCAGAAGTCCGGGAGACGTGGTGTTGACCCAGATGGAGCACAGGCCGAACAAGCCGCCCAGCACCGCGCCGGCAGCGGGACCCAGCAGAACCGCGCCCAGAATCACGGGGATGTGCATGGTGGTAGCCTTGATGACCGGGAGCTGGATGAAGCCAATCCCCGTCATGCCCATGACCAGCAGGACACCGCAGAACATAGCGAGGGTCGCCATGTACCGGGTGTCCAATTTCTTCGTTTTCATATGAAATTACCTCCTGCTGCCGTTCCTCCACTGAGGATACAGCGCAAATTTGGGAGCCGCAGCTCCAGTAGCGTATTATAGCAGTTGTCACGGGAAAATACAAGTCAAAATACATCTTTACACCGGGAAAAAACCGGGCTATAATGTGTAAAGCAGATTGTGCTGATCGGTTTTCCTCAGTTGCCCGACGAATCGGAATTTGTGCACCTAACGTGATCGGCCTACGGCCGACGCAATGCTGCGCATTGCGGGGAACGGATTGCCACGCCAGTGTGCACACTGGCTCGCAATGACATACCACTGTAATGTTCCACTGCCTAAGGATAAGGGGAAAACAGAAAACGATGTCATTGCGAACCAGCCATCAGGCTGGTGTGGCAATCCGTTTTCCCCGGCATTCGCAGAATGCCATCGTTCCA
>JAQXPK010000139.1 GCA_029100605.1 Bacillota bacterium
GGCGCAGAATCCCAAAAACCGTTGGTAATTCAGGGCTTTCCCGGTTTGTCGTAATTATACCGTAAGGGCACACCTTCGCTACCCTTGCCTTACAGAATGGCATCGATGTCAAAACCGTGTCCAGCATGCTGGGACACAGCAGTGCCGGATTCACCCTCGCCACCTACACCCATGCTACAAATAAGGTGCAGGAGCAGGCGGCGGCGAAGATGGGGAACCTGCTGAAGCAGGCACTTTGATCTCACACAACAGCAAAGGCTGGGCGAGTACACCACTTGCCCAGCCGATTTTCTGTAAAATTTCCCGTTTGGGTCAAATCTGGGTCAGACAGATTTTAGCGGATGATTGAAGGACAGAACCAATCGTAGGGACACCCCTCCGGGGTGTCCGAAATCATGCCAATTTTTGCGCGATCCTATTTTTACGGACACCGCAGGAGCGGTGTCCCTACGCACTTTTGTAACCGCTAATAAAAGGAAAAGTTCCAATTTCAAGAAGAAATCGGAACTTTATGGGGTGGATAATGGGACTCGAACCCACGATCTTCAGAGCCACAATCTGACGCCTTAGCCAACTAGGCCATATCCACCATATTCTGTTTTTGGGAGCTGAATGGCACGCCAGGAGGGACTCGAACCCCCGACCTACTGCTTAGAAGGCAGTTGCTCTATCCAGCTGAGCTACTGGCGCATTTCTTTGGAGCGGGTGACGGGAATCGGACCCGCGTATCCAGCTTGGAAGGCTGGTGTTCTACCATTGAACTACACCCGCAAAGCCCTTAGCCTGACTGATTCAGCCAGAGAATTTTACCATAAGAACGGATTCCTGTCAAGCGTTCTTTCGCAGAATCTCCGGGATTTTTTCGTAAATCACATCCGCCACGGCGCCATCGGCACACCGGCACACGTTGGGGAAGCGCCCCGCCACGGCGCCGTCAGCGGGGCAGAAGCCCCAGTCCGCGTCCTCCAGCATGGAAATGTCGTTGTCCGCGTCCCCGGCGCACACCAGTATCTTCCGGTTCAGCTGCGCCTTCAGCTCCCGGGCGGAGCGACCCTTGGAGGCGCTCAGAACCTGAACGTCCACAATTTTGGGCGCCGCCCGCACCACCTGGCAGACAGCGCCATAGCGCTGCCGGAGAATGGACTCCAATTCGTCGATACGGCGAAGCTCCTGGGCAGTTGCGTTGTACAGGTCTGCCACGGTGACATCCCGGATGGGGCCATAAATGGAGAATTTCAGAAACGGCCCCAGGTCGTCTCCCGGGCGGGCATAGGCATGGACGCAGCCATTGTAGTCACAGAAGGCGTCCCAGGCGGGATCCTCCCGGAACCGGTAGTGGGCGCGAAGTCCCTGCATCTCCACCGACAGGTCGGGAAACAACGCCATGCACTCGCCCACCACCTGCCACAGATTCAGGGGGATTTCGTGGCAGAAGAGCAGCCGCTCCGTCTCCAGGTCGTAGGCGGCGGAGCCGTTGTACAGAAGCAGCGGCGCGTTCATGGGCACGCGGTTCCGGAAGGCCTTCGCCATGGGGACGCTGCGGCCGGTATTGACGGTGAACGCTCCCCCGTTTTCCATGAAATACCGGATGGCCTCCAGATTCCGCTCCGGGATGGAAGAGTCCGGGGCGGTGAGCGTGCGGTCATAATCCACCGTGAGTAAAACGTCAGAAAAAATACCCATTTTTGTCCTCCTGCTGGGATTCTATCCCATTTTCTCCAGCTTTTCCAGTACGTCCTGAAAATATTGGGGCAGCTCCGCAAACACCATCACGGGATGTCCGTCCCGGGGGTGCTGAAAGCACAGTGCCCCGGCGTGGAGGCATTGGCTGCTTTGACCCAGCTCCGGCTTTTTGTGACCGTACACCGTGTCGCCCAGAATGGGATGCCCGATGTAGGCCATGTGCACCCGGATCTGATGGGTGCGCCCGGTTTCCAGATGGCAGCGGATGTGGGTGTAGCCCCGGTAGCGGCGCACCACTTCCCAGTGGGTGACGGCGTTCTTCCCACAGCGCTGGGTGACGCACATTTTCTTTCGGTCAGTGGGATGCCGCCCGATGGGGGCGTCCACAGTGCCGGAATCCTCCTTCAAAACCCCGCAGACAATGGCCTCGTAGGTTCTCGCCATGGTGTGATCCTTCAGCTGGGAGGCCAGCATGGCGTGGGCAAAGTCGTTCTTGGCAACCGCCAGCAGTCCGGAGGTGTCCTTATCGATGCGGTGGACGATGCCCGGGCGCAGCTCCCCGTTGATGCCGGACAGGTCGTCCCCCAGGGCGTAGAGCAGGCCGTTGACCAGGGTGTCGTCGGCATGACCCGCCGCCGGGTGCACCACCAGCCCCTTGGGCTTGTTGATGACCAGCAGGTCGTCGTCCTCGTAGACGATGTCCAGAGGCATTTCCGTCGGCACAATGTCCACGGGCTTTGCTTCGGGGATGGTATATTCGATTCTGTCACCGGGATTCAGCCTGTCGTTTTTCTTGCCGGGAACGCCGTTGCGGGTGACCTGCCCCTGCTCAATGAGCTTCTGGGCGGCGCTGCGGCTTAAGTCCCCGGCGCACCGGGCGAGGAACGCGTCCAACCGCTCTCCGGGAATATCGGCAAAGAGGGTCATTTCTTCTTATCCTTCCAGAAGGACTTGTTGCAGAACACCAGATGCGCCATCAGCAGCACGCAGCCGCAGGTGATGAAGCAGTCGGCAACATTAAATACGGGAAACTCCATAAAGCTGGTCTCGATCATGTCCACCACATAGCCCATGCGAACCCGGTCGATCATATTGCCGAGACCGCCGCCATAAATCGCCGCGATGCACCAGCGCTCGAAGGGGGCAAAGCCCATGGGTTTTTTGAAATACTCGAAGAGAATCAGCCCGGTAAAGACAAGGAAAATCAGGGCGAAGAGCCACTGCTGCCCCTCAAAGGAGGAAAACGCCGCTCCGGTATTCTGGACGTAGGTCAGATTCAGCACCCCGGGAAGAAAGGGAAGATCCTGGTAAGGGGGAATATTTGCGACGGTGAGAAACTTGGTCACCTGATCCGCCGCCACAATGCCGGCGGCAAACAGACAGTAATAGAAAAACTGCATCAAAACGCCTCCTGTCGGGATGAAGCTATGATACCATGAAGAAATGGGAATGTCAAACGAAGCAGCGGCAAAGCGGTCTCGCTGGAAAATTGGAATTTATCGTAGATCATTCGTAGGGCTTATGTCATGACCCCGCCGACAACGCTGGATGCTATTCAATTCTAATAAGGTTGAATACCGACAATTCTGGGGAAATCCCGGCAAAAACAACTCGATACCTGGGCGGCGGGGTCATGACATAAGCCCTACGAAACGGATACCCGGTAAATTGGAATTTGGCGCATCTAACGTGATCGGCCTACGGCCGACGCAATGCTGCGCATTGCGGGGAACGGATTGCCACGCCAGTGTGCGCACTGGCTCGCAATGACATACCACTGTAATGTTCCACTGCGTAAGGATAGAGGGAAAACGGAAAACGATGT
>JAQXPK010000140.1 GCA_029100605.1 Bacillota bacterium
GCCGCTGACAATGCGTGCCCGGGTGGTCTATGGTCGTTACGCCATTGGGCATTGCTCGGTTCGTTACGGGAGACCAAAGGCTCCCCCTCAAGGGGAAGGCTTTGGTGCGCCAAACTGCGATTTTCTGGTTTGCTGGGTTAAGCCGATCGGCATATTTTCCTTTCTCTCATTTATGAAGTACCCTTGAATTTTTCTTGAATTCTCCCGCCGGGGCTGGAAGTTTCCCGAAGGATGTGCTATACTGTGCGTAAGTATAAACTGCGGGGGTATGCCCCGAAACCAGAGTGATGTATGGAGAGAGAGCGTATGCTGGAATTATTGGCACCCGCCGGGTCGATGGATGCCCTGCGCGCGGCGGTTCAGAACGGCGCCAACGCCGTGTACTTGGGCTGCGGCAGCTTCAACGCGCGGCAGAGCGCGAAAAACTTTACCCCCCAAACCCTGGTGGAGGCCGTGAAATACTGCCACGTCCGGGGCGTCGCGGTGCACCTGACCCTGAACACCCTGGTGTCCGACCGGGAGATGGCGGAGCTGGCTGAGCTGATCCGCCACGCCGCCCAGAACAACGTGGACGCCTTTATCGTCCAGGATCTGGGCGTGGTGCAGCTGTGCCGCCAAATCGCCCCCAACATTCCCATCCATGGCAGCACCCAGATGACCGTCCACTCCCTGCCCGGGGTGCAGCTGTGCGCCGCCATGGGCTTAAAGCGGGTGGTCTTAAGCCGGGAGCTGAGCCGGGAAGAAATCCGCTACATCTGCGCGAATTCCCCCATTGAAATTGAAGTGTTCGGCCACGGGGCGCTGTGTATGTGCTATTCCGGTCAGTGCTATATGTCCGCCATGATCGGCGGCCGCTCCGGCAACCGGGGACGCTGCGCCCAGCCCTGCCGCCAGAGCTACGGCTACACCCACTGGCAGGAGAAATACCCCCTGAGCCTGAAGGACAACTGCCTGATTCCCTATCTGCGGGAGCTGCAGGAAATGGGCGTGGCCTCCTTAAAGCTGGAGGGTCGGATGAAGCGTCCGGAATACGTCGCCACGGTCACCGCCGTCTACCGCAAGGCGCTGGACGAGCTGACCGTCACCAAGCCCATGATGGACGCGCTGTACACCGCTTTCAACCGTCAGGGCTTCACCGACGGCTACTACACCGGCAAGGTGGATGCCAAAATGTTCGGCATCCGGGAGGAGACCGCCGACGACCCCCAATGGCTTCAGGCTGCCCGGCAGTCCTACGAATCCGGGGAAACCCAGCTGGTGGACATTCGCTTCCAGGCCATGGTCACCGTGGACGGCAGCAGCCTCGTTGCCACGGACCCGGAGGGCCGCACCTGCCGCTCGGAGGGGCCTATGCCGGAGCGGGCGCAAAACGTCGCCATTACCGGCGCCATGCTGGCTCAGCGGGTCGCCAAAACCGGCGGAACACCCTACCGGTGCGTGGAGGTACGCACCCGGGTTGACCCGGGGCTGATTATCTCCGCCGCCGCCATCAACGCCATGCGCCGGGACGTGCTGAACCAGCTCACCGCCATCCGCGCCCGGCGGGAGGAGCCGGTAATCCGCAAGGCCAAGCCCGTGCCCCAGTACAAAGGCCCCGGGGGGCTGCTCGGGCTGAACATTCAGGTCACCACCCGGGAGCAGCTGACGCCGGTGCTCCTGAACCTGGAAACCACCCTGCTGTATGTGCCCATGCACATTCTGCTGTCCGACAGCGAGCTGTGCGCCCGACTGGTGCAGCGGGGGCGGCTGGCGGTGGTGCTGCCCCGGATCGTCCACGACGGGGAGTTGCCCCGGATCAAGAAGAGCCTGGAGGTGCTCCGGGCTGCGGGGGTTCGGGACGCGCTGGTGGGGAATCTCGGCCTCATCGCCCCCGTCCGGGAGGCGGGGATGCGGGTGCGGGGGGACTTTGGCCTGAACATTTACAACTCCACCGCCATGAACGTGATGCGTTCCCTGGAGCTGTCCTCCGCCACGGTGAGCTTTGAAATGACCCTGCCCCAGATCCGGGATCTGAGCAAGGCGGTGAACGCCGAGCTGATCGGCTACGGGCGTCTGCCCCTGATGGTGACGGAGCACTGCCTGATTCACAACAAAACCGGCGAGTGTACCTGCCACTTAAAGCCCACCCGTCTCATCGACAAGACTGGCGCGGAATTCCCGGTGATCCGGGACGGCGACAGCTGCCGCAGCGTGCTGCTCAACGGCAAAAAGCTCAGCTGGCTGGATCGTCAGGACGACCTTGCCAAGCTGGGACTGTGGGCCATGCGGATGTACTTCACAACCGAAAACGCCCGGGAGGTTGACCGCGTCCTGGACGACTACATGAACCCGGCTCCCTTCGATCCCGGCGCCTGCACAAGAGGGCTGTATTTAAGAGGGGTGGAATAACACAAAAGCCTTCCCCCCGGGAGAAGGCCTAGAAAGGAGTACAAATGCAGCTGATTTTAGCCTCCGCGTCGCCCCGGCGGAGAGAACTTTTGGGGCTGTTCCAGATTCCCTTTACCGTCCGGGCGGCGGATATTGACGAGACCATGGATCCCGGCAGGCCGCCCTTTGACGAGGTGGCTCGGGTGAGCCGGCTGAAAGCCCTGGCTGTCAGCCGGGAGCCGGAGGACGTGGTTGTAGCGGCGGATACCATCGTGGTGTGCCAGGGTCGGATCCTGGGCAAGCCCCACAGCGCCGGGGAAGCGAAAGAAATGCTTCGGCTGCTCTCCGGGCGGGATCACCAGGTGATGACGGGCTGTACCGTGCTGCGGGGAGACAAATCCGAGACCTTTACGGAGGTGACCCACCTGTACTTCCGGGAGCTGTCGGAAAAAGAAATTGAACGCTACGTCCAAAGCGGCGAACCCATGGACAAGGCCGGTGCCTACGGCATTCAGGGCGGCGCGGCACTGTTCTGCGAGAAGCTGGAGGGCGACTATTATAATGTAATGGGACTTCCCGTGTGCCGGCTGCAGAAGGCTCTGCGCCGCATTGCGCCGGAAGAGATGGAGGATACCGTATGAGAAACCTGTTCAACACCAAGGTGAAGATTCTTCTGGTGATAGCCGCGCTGCTGACGGCGGGCCTTGCCGTGTACAGCGGTATCTCCAACCAGTCTTTGCCCAGCGTCATCGTCCAGGGCGTCCTCGCCCCCTTCCGGGCGGCGGGCACCGCCCTGACCAACACCGCGGAAAAATACTACAGCTATATGTTCCGCTACGAGGCGCTGGAAGCGGAAAACGCGGTGCTCAAGGAGCAGATCGCCCAGATGGAGGACGTGGCTCGACAGGCCGACGCCGTCTCCCGGGAAAACGAGCGTCTGCGCAAGCAGCTGGATCTGAAAACCGCCCACGAGGACTACAAGCTGGTGGATGCCTATATCATCGGCTGGAGCACCTCGGACTGGGAGAGCACCTTCACCATCAACCGAGGCACCAACGCGGGCATTCAGGAGAATATGTGCGCCATCACCGCCAACGGCGAAGTGGTGGGTCTGGTCACGGAGGCCGGCGTCAACTACGCCGTGGTCAAGACCGTGCTGGATTCCACCCTGGAGATTTCCGGCACCATCGCCACCTCCGGCTACAACGGCATGGTGCGCGGCGGCTACACCAGCGGCAACGACACCCTGCTGCAGATGAACTATCTGCCCTCCGATGCCATCATCCGCAACAAGGATCAGGTTGTGACCTCCGGCTCCACGGTGTACCCCCGGGGACTGATTATGGGCTACGTGGTGGACGCCGGCTTTGAGGAGACCGGCGTTGCCAAGTACGCCCTGCTGGATCCCGCCGCGGACATCAACTCCCTGGAGCAGCTGTTCATCATCACCGACTACACCACTGAGGTCACCAGCAAGACCCCGGAGGAGACCCAGGCCACGGAAGCCACCGAGGAAACCCAACCCTACACCGCCCCCCTGGGCTAAGGAGCTGCCATGCTGAGAAAAAAACAGTCGGAATTCAGACCCGACACCCAAAAAATCAGCCTGCCCAAGCTGTTCCACATGACCCAGGTTCAGCGCAGCCGCCTGCTCAAATGGGGACTGTATGTGCTGACGCTGGTGCTGCTGCTCACGGTGCAGGATACCATTTTGAGCCGGTTCCGCTTTTTTGGCGCTACCACCGATCTTCCGGTGTGCGGCATTCTGCTGATTACGGTGATCGAGGGGGTGGACGTGGGCAGTCTGTTCGTGATCATCGCCTCCACGCTGTACTATTTTTCCGGCACCGCGCCGGGTCCTTACTGCATCGCTTTGCTCAGCTTTCTCGGCATCGCCGCCACTCTGCTCCGGCAGGCCTGGCTGCGGCGGACGAAGCTGTCCATCGTGTTCAGTGCGGGAGTGGCTCTGACGCTGTACGAGCTGGGGCTGTACATTGTGGGCATGGCTCTGGGGCTGACCCGCTGGGATCGGATCGTCTCCTTCCTGCTCACCTCTGCCTACAGCTGGGCAGTGATGATTCCCCTGTATTCCCTTGTCAATAAAATCGGCTTGATTGGAGGTACCACATGGAAAGAATAAGCCGTTTTCGCGCCATCATGCTGCTGGTGCTCTTCAGTCTCGTTCTGGTGCTGTTCGCCGTGAAGCTGTTTGATCTTCAGATCATTGAAACCGACGGCAACACCGACAACATCGCAAAATACACCACCATCACCACCGTCCGCGCCGCCCGGGGCGACATCCTCGACCGGAACGGCAACGTTCTGGTGGGCAACCGCGCCAGCTATGACTTGGTGTTTAACCACTATGTTATCAAATCCTACGGTCAGACCAACGAGGCGCTGTACGCCCTGGTCAAAAAATGCCAGGAGCTGAACATCACCTACAACGACCACTTCCCGGTGAGCAAGACCCGGCCCTTTGAGTACACCCTCAACGACTTCGCCACCTCCTGGCAGACCCACTTCCAGAGCTTCATGGTGGATCGGGAGCTTGACTCGGACATCACCGCGCCCCTGCTCATTCAGAAGCTCCGGGATCGGTACAAAATTCCCGAGGAATGGTCCGACGAGGACGCCCGAGCGGTCATTGGCATCCGCTACGAATTTGACCTGCGCGGTATCTCCAACCTACCCACCTACACCTTCATTGAGGACGTGTCCGACGACGATCTGTCCGCGATTCTGGAGCTGAATACCCCCGGCCTCATGGTGGAATCCTCCACCGTCCGGGAATACCACACCAAATACGGCGCCCACATCCTGGGCTACATGGGCGGCATGGATGCCGACGACTGGGAAAAGTATGGCGATCTGGGCTACTCCATGGACGCCTACATCGGTCAGTCCGGCTTTGAGGAGGCCTTTGAGGACTACCTCCACGGCATCGACGGCCAGCGTGTGGACGTGGTCTCCCGTGACGGCACCATCGTCCAGCAGTTCTACCGGGTGGATCAGAAGACCGGAAACGTCTACACCCCCGTCGCCGGCAACAACGTGGAAACCACCATCGACATTGAGCTTCAGGGCATCGCCGAGGATTCCCTGGAGAAGGTCATGAAGCAGATCACCGACCCGGAGCTCAGAACCGCCAAGGACGACGGTGCCGGCCTGGACGCGGAAGGTGCCGCCGTGGTGGTCATGAAGGTGAAAACCGGCGAGATTTTGGCCTGCGCCAGCTATCCCACCTTTAATCTCGCCACCATGAACCAGGACTGGGCAAAGATTGAGGAGGATCCCATGAAGCCCTTCTTCAACCGGGCCTTCGGCGCGGCCTACGCCCCCGGCTCAACCTTCAAAATGTGCACCCTGGTGGCCGCCATGGAAAACCGGGACAAATACGGCAACCTGCTGTACACCCCCGGCGAGATCATCACGGACAAGGGCGTCTTCACCAAGTACGAGGGCTTCTCGCCTACCTGCCTGATCTGGTCGTCCAACCCCGGTGTGACCCACGGCGACCTGGACGCCACCGCCGCGCTGAAGGTCTCCTGCAACTACTTCTTCTACGAGCTTGGCAGCCGCATGACCATCGATATGCTGGACGAAACCGCCAAGGGTCTGGGTCTGGGCGAACACACCGGCATCGAGATGGTGGAAAAGATCGGCAGCCGTACCAACGCGGAAAGTAAGAAAGCCGCCTACGGCCCCACCGGCGTTGACTCCCAGATCACCGCAGGCGACCGGGTTCTGGCTGCCATCGGTCAGGCAGAAAACCGGTTCACCCCCCTGCAGCTGTGCGTCTACGCCTCCACCCTGGCCAATCAGGGCACCCGGATGAAGGCCACCTTCTTAAGTCGGGTGGTTTCCTCCGACTACAACAGCCTCATTATGGAGAATTCTCCCCAGATTATGAGTCAGATGGAGATTTCCTCCACCACCTACAATACCTATATTGAAGGTATGCGCAAGGTCATCACGGAGTACGGCGGCACCGCCTGCAAATACTTCGGCGGCAACCAGGACTTAGATCCCTTCCCCGTGGCTGTGTGCGCCAAAACCGGTACTGCCCAGCACTCCTCCGGCGGCTCTGACCACGGTTCCTTCATCTGCTTCGCCCCCATGGACGATCCGGAAATCGCCGTAGCTATCTACGGTGAAAAGGCCGCCCACGGAAGCTCTTTGGCCCCCGTAGCCGAGGACGTGCTGCGCGCCTACTTCGCCATGGAGGCCGCCAGCGAAGTCACCGCCTTTGAAAATCAGGTGGGATAACGCCACCGAAAATACGAAACGCTGCCATCCGGGTTTGGATGGCAGCGTTTTGTTCCGCCCCCGGGGGCATTCCCGACAAATTGCAGTTTGGCGTGCCACAGCCTTCCCCTCCGGGGAAGGTGGCTCGCCGCCAGGCGAGACGGATGAGGGGTGCCCGGTACGAATTCGCCGCAGCGTATCGATTCCTGGAGTGAAGTACCGCCCCTCATCAGTCAAAAATCAAAGATTTTTGCCAGCGGACATTATGGTATGATTGCCCCCGGCAATCATACTATTTCTGATTCGCTGCGCGGAGCACCACCCCAGAGGGGAAGCCTTGGGCGCTGCGCGCCAAATTCCAATTAGGCGGCGACTCGCCGCTGATGCGCACACTACTTTTTTTCTTCCGCATTTTCCTCCGTTTCCGGTGGGAAGCAGGTGTAGGTTTTCCCCGGTTTCAGCTTGGCCCCCCGGAGCTTTGCCAGCTCCGACACCGTAACCAGGGTGAAGCCCTGGGATTTCAGCGCGTCCACAATGTCCAGCGCCGCCCGAACGGAGCTGATCGTCATGTCGTGGAGCAGCACGATGTCCCCGTCCTTCACGTTTTTCAGCACCGCCCGCTCCACCGCCAGGGTGTCCTTCGTCGCCCAGTCCCGGGGATCCACCGACCAGCTGAGAATCGCCAGCCCTCGGGCTTCCGCCACCTGGCGGACGGCGTCACCGCAGCAGCCTCCCGGCGGGCGGAGAAACACCGGCTTGCACCCTTCCGGCAGCAGCGCCTCCATGTCCATGATCTCGGCGGCTATGGCGCGGCGGCTCATGTTTTTCATATTGTCGTGGGTGTAGCCGTGGCAGCCGATTTCGTGACCCTCGTCGAAAATCCGCTGGGTGATGTCCGGATAGTCCTTGATCCGGTAGCCGCACAGCAGGAAGGTCGCCTTCACCTCCCGCTCCCACAGCCCGTCCAGCAGCTGCCGGGTATACCGCCCGGAGGGGCCGTCGTCAAAGGTCAGCGCCACATATTTCGTGGTCTGCGCCCCGTTCACAGGCAGAATCATCAGGCTGAGCGCCATCAAAACCGCCATAATTCGCCGCATACAATCACCTCCGGTATGGTTTGAATCATTTTCCCGACCAATGAAAAAGTCTGTCATTGCCAGCCGATTCGCACACTGGCGTGGCAATCCGTTTCTCATTTTTCTCGATTACCGTTTGACGTAACGGAAAAAATGCGGTATACTATAGGATGGAGGGTTGCGGAATGGACTTACTCTGCCCGATTTGCGAAAGCAAACTGAATATGGCGGGCAAGTCCTATGTCTGCCCCGGCGGGCACTGCTTTGACATCGCCCGGCAGGGTTATGTGAATCTGCTCACGGTGCAGCAAAAGCATTCCCTGCACCCCGGCGATACAAAAGAACAGGTGAACGCCCGCCGCGCCTTTCTGGACGGGGGCTTCTACGCACCCATCGCCGAGACGCTGATTAAGACCGCAAAAGATCTGGGCGTCACCGGGGAAATTCTGGACGTGGGCTGCGGGGAAGGGTACTATTCCGCCCGGCTGTCCGCGGCCCTGGGTCTGCCCCTCACCGGAATGGACATCTCCCGGGAGGCCGTCCGCTGTGCCGCCGGGAAATACAAGGACGCCCTGTGGCTCTGCGCCACCGCTTCTCACATTCCCGTACCGGATGCCTCCGCCGGCCTGATTACCAGCCTGTTCGCCCTGACCCAGCCCGAGGAATTTCACCGGGTTCTGTGCCCCGGCGGATTTCTTTTCCAGGTACTGGCGGCGGAGGATCATCTGCTGGGGCTGAAAAGCATCATTTATGACGAAATTCTTCACAAGCAAAAGAAAACCGTACCGGAACTCCCGGGTTTTACCCTGTTAAAATCCAGTCCCATCCGGTTTTCCTTTACCGTAACCGGGGAGCAGGTGGAAAATCTGCTTGCCATGACGCCCCACGTTTTCCGCATTGGAAAGGCGGGGGCAGAGCGTCTGCGGCAAACCGAGGTTCTCACCGACACCGCCAGCTGTGTGCTCAACGTCTTCCGCCGCTCCTAACTTTCCCCCGAAATTGGGTTGTATGTCTGGAAAAATGTCGATTTTTTGGAGAACCTTCTATGCTGGAAAAATTACAGGCCATCTGCAATAAATACGAGGAGCTTTGCGCCAAATCCGAGCAGCCGGATTTCTACGCCGACCCTCAGAAGGCGGCGAAGCTGCTGCGGGAGAAAAACGACCTGGAGCCGATTGTCCAGACCTATCAGCAATACCGTCAGGCGGAGCAGGACATGGCAGACGC
The DNA here is from genome assembly GCA_029100605.1 of Bacillota bacterium. GTDB lineage: Bacteria > Bacillota > Clostridia > Oscillospirales > Oscillospiraceae > Faecousia. Next base: position 8,919 of record JAQXPK010000140.1, read on the forward strand.
CCAGGAGCTGATGAGCGATCCGGACATGAAGGAGCTTTGTCAGGAGACCTTCGCCGCCGCCAAGGCGCAGAAGGAAGCCCTTTCCGAAAAGCTGCAAATTCTGCTGCTGCCCAGGGATCCCAACGATGAAAAAAACGTCATTATGGAGATTCGCGGCGGCGTTGGGGGCGAGGAAAGCGCCCTGTTTGCCCACAGTCTTTTCCGGATGTACTCCATGTACGCCGCGAAAATGGGCTGGAGCATCGAAATCATGAATCTGAACGAGACGGAGCTTGGCGGCGTGAAGGAAGCGGACTTCATCGTCAGCGGACGGGGCGCCTACTCCAGGCTCAAATATGAATCCGGCGTCCACCGGGTGCAGCGGGTGCCGGAGACGGAGTCCGGCGGTCGGGTACACACCTCCACCGCCACCGTGGCGGTGCTGCCGGAAATGGAAGAGGTGGACGTGCAGATCAACCCTGCGGACATTGAAATGCAGGTCTACCGCTCCAGCGGTGCCGGCGGTCAGCACATCAACAAAACCTCCTCCGCCGTCCGGCTGATTCATAAGCCGTCGGGAATCGTCGTCGCCTGCCAGGAGGAGCGGAGCCAGCTTCAGAACCGGGAGAAATGTATGCGGATGCTTGCCTCCAAGCTCTATGAGCGGGAGCAGGAGCGCCTGGACAGCGAAGTCACCGGCCTGCGCCGCAGTCAGGTGGGCACAGGTATGCGCAACGAGCGCATCCGCACCTACAATTTTCCCCAGGGTCGTGTCACCGACCATCGGGTGGGTCTGACCCTGTACCGCATCGACGCCGTCATGGCCGGCGACCTGGACGAGATCATCAACGCCCTTGCCACCGCCGACCAGGCAGAGAGGCTGAAAAATTCTAAGTAGCGTTTTGTAGGGTGGGGTCATGACCCCACCGCCCGCCATAGTCTTCTGGGTGGTTGGTTATATGGTGTCATGCAACGATTTTGAGCGCTTCCCGTCCCGGAAAAGCCCCAGACAGAAGTATTTTGATTACACCGCGCCAAACTACTACTTTGTGACGATCTGCACCTGGGAAAAGCGTTGCCTGTTCTCCCAATCCGGTACGGAGCTGAACCCATTTGGTGAAACTGCAAAGCTGAGTTTTGAAGATATTCCACAGCATTTCCCCACTGTAAACGTCGATAAATTTGTTGTCATGCCCAATCATGTGCATGGTATTCTCATTCTGAATAAACAGAATGTCGATCTGTCTACCGTTGTCGGACAATATAAATCCCATGTCACCCACCAAATTCATCTCATTTACCCGGGATGTAAAGTATGGCAGACCTCTTTTCATGACCACGTCATCCGAAATCAGGCTGACTACGAACGGATATGGAACTATATTGATGCAAATCCAGCAAGGTGGCAGGAGGATTGTTTTTACAGTTATACGGAACACGAACTGCCCCGGCGGGGTCATGACCCCGCCCTACGGTAGAGAAACGGATGATAAAACTATGACATACATCACAACCTCCCCGGAGGAGACGGAAGCGCTGGGCGCGGCGGTGGGGAAAATCCTCCCCGCCGGGACGGTGCTTGCCTACCGGGGCGACCTGGGGGCAGGGAAAACCGCCTTTACCAGAGGACTTGCCCGGGGGTTAGGCTGCCGGGAAACCGTCACCAGCCCCACCTACACCATCGTCAACGAATACCTGGGCGGTCGGCTGCCCCTGTTTCACTTTGATATGTACCGCCTTTCCTCCGCCGACGACCTGTTTGACATCGGCTGGGAGGACTATCTGGATCGGGACGGCGTGTGCGCGGTGGAGTGGAGCGAGAACGTCGCCGAGGCCATGACGGGGGCTGTGACCGTCACCATTGAAAAGCTGGGGGCGAACACCCGGCGCATCACCATCGAGGGAGGCGATTTTGGTGCTGATCTTAGCCTTTGAAACCAGCGCGAAAGCCGCCTCCACGGCGCTGCTGGAGGACGGACGGCTGCTGGGGGAAAGCTACCAGAACACCGGCCTGACCCACAGCCAGACCCTCATGGTTATGGCGGAGAACCTGCTGAAGCAGTGCGGCAAAACCGCCGCCGACGTGAACGCGGTGGCTGTCGCTGCCGGCCCCGGCTCCTTTACCGGGGTTCGCATCGGGGTAGCCGCCGCCAAGGGCTTTGCCTGGGGCAGGGAAGTGAGCTGCTACGGTGTCAGCACCCTGGAGGCCATGGTGCTCTCTCTGGGCGCATATCAAGGCTATGTCTGCCCCGTAATGGACGCCCGGCGGAGCCAGGTATACAACGCTCTGTTTTATGTAAACCATGGGCAACGAAAACGCATTGCCGATGACCGGGCGATCTCCCTGGAACAGCTGAGGGGGGAGCTTCTTTCTTTGCAGGAGCCGGTATTTCTGGTGGGAGACGGCAGTGTTTTGACCTATCAGACCCTTTCCGGAGAGGTAAGCAATCTGGTTATGCCCCCGGAGCACCGGATGCACCAGCGCGCCGCCGGGGTGGCGCTGCTGGCAGCGGAAAAGATCGCTGCCGGAGAGCCCGGTGACGGCGCTGCCCTGGTTCCCAACTACCTCCGCCTGAGTCAGGCGGAACGGGAACGGCTGGAGCGGGAAGGTTCT
>JAQXPK010000141.1 GCA_029100605.1 Bacillota bacterium
AACCGGCAGGCTTATCCCCCGCGAGGACTACCGGCTGTCCACGCTGAACTGCGACGGGGAGGATTTTGCCGTTGCGTGTATGCGGGCCAATCTCCGCTATCAGAAAAACCAGCGGCGGGAAGATGTGAAAAGCCACCACTAAAATTGATGCGGTTATTCACTTTGCCGGTTACAAGGCTGTGGGCGAGAGCGTCAAAAAGCCGCTGGAATATTACAGGAACAATCTGGACAGCACCATGACGTTGTTAGAAACCATGGAGGAATTCGACTGTAAGAAGTTTATCTTCTCATCCTCCGCCACTGTCTATGGCCCCAGCAATCCCCACCCTTACAAAGAGGATATGCCGGCCATTCAGTCTTCTTCGCCCTACGGCTGGTCGAAGGTGATGATCGAACGAATCCTGACGGACTATGTGACTGCCCATCCGGATTTCTGCGCGATTCTGCTGCGGTATTTCAATCCTATTGGGGCCCACGAGTCCGGCCTGCTGGGTGACGATCCCAACGGCATTCCCAACAACCTGATGCCTTACATTTGCCGTGTGGCCGCTGGCCAGCTGGAAAAACTGACGATCTTCGGTGGTGACTATCCCACACCAGATGGGACTTGCCAGCGTGACTATCTCCATGTGGCGGATCTGGCAGTAGGTCATCTGAAGGCTCTGGAATACGCCGAGAACCATAATGGTGTTGAGGCCATCAACCTGGGCACCGGAAATGGAATCTCCGTGCTAGAACTGGTTACGGCTTTTGAAAGAGCCAATAATATAAAGCTGCCTTATGTTATCGGTCCACGCCGGGACGGCGATCTGCCTGCTTTCTGGGCAGATGCTGAGAAGGCAAAGAAGATTTTGGGTTGGGAGGCCAGCCATAGTGTAAGAGATATGTGCCGCAGTGCATGGCTTTTTGCCAAGGGGAGTACGCCAGAATCATCATTCTCTTGATAGTTACCCTCGGATCGATTGATCCGAGGGATAGTTATGCTCAAAATCCACAGGTGCACTTATAGGTCATACTGTAGAACATCCCAGCGTAGAAGAGAGGGAGACACTGAGAATCCCATGGAACGGTTGTCAACGACAGTCTATTAAATCAAAAATATTCAACTGTAGATCATTCGCAAGATATTATCTGACGAACAATACCTTTCTACGGTTGGGGTACACAGCAGTATTACAGGTATCCACGGCTTTCCTCAACCTATTCACGTTCGACTGTTTACGTTGTTGCGATGTGTTGTCCTCCAGTTAGCCCCTAAATACTCTTTGAAAGGACATAACACACCCAAATGAGCCCAACTGCCTTTTTGCAAGTTCGGGTGGAAATAAAGCGATACCGTTCTTTTAGAATACATCATTTTCCGCCATACGAGCACACAATAAAAAAGGGAACTACGCCCGGAAGTAAGCACCGATTCAAATCGGCGCCTGCTTCCGGGCTTTTTTTGTTGTCGAAAATCCTCGGAATATGTCAAAATAACGAGTTTTACAGCATTTGGGCAAGACCACCTCCATGTCAGATTGATTTTCCAAATCAAATCTGAACGAGGTGTAAACAATGAAAGGAAACAGAAAATATTATATTTCGTTACATGGTGAAGCACAAGAAGTGAGCCGTGAGGTCTATCAGGCTTATTATCAAGGAAAACGAAAAGAGAAGTACATTTACGAACGGGATCAGGCACACGAAAACCATATTTTGGATATTTCGGGCATGGAGGAATTGGAGTTTGAGAGTGGCTACTGTTTGGCATCTGCGCAGCCCAGCATAGATGACCTTCTGCTTGCGAAGGAATTACATAACCATCTGCACCAATGCCTTCAAATGCTTCCCGAAGCAGACCGAGCGTTGATTCAGGCAATCTATTTTTCTGGGGAAACAGAATCCAGCTATGCAAAAAAGATCGGGCTGACACAACCCGGTATCAGCAAGCGGCATAAAAAGATTTTGGCAAAGCTGAGGAAGTTTATGAACAATTTGTAAAACATTAGAAAAACAGTCATACTTTGCCTCTGAGTTCGGCTCAATTAGTGAAGGGGTACTTTACCACTTCTATGAACCTTGAAAACTGAATTACTCGTGGTAACAGGAACACTAAGCTGCAAGCAGCACTTCAGGAGCGTCGCCGGGACGATGGGGGTCATCAGGAGGTGAACTTTGATACTCCATCCGAGCGAATCAACGCAGCCGTAACGTCCGCCTTGGCAAGCGGGTATGCCGTGACCTTGCAGCGGTTAAAGATACTTGCTCACGCTCTCCCGCAGACTTGGGGGAAGCCCTGATACTTACGCCAGCTTTCACAGGCAGCGGAGTATTGGAGTTATGATCGTCTCGCCAGAGACAGCCTTTGCCACGCCCCCCGTCAGGGAACGAACAAATATGACGGAAAATCATCAAACCAAGGCATTAACGGAAAACTGCTGCCCCTTCGATTAGGATGTTTATTACAGTTCAAATGGATGGTACAGCGGTAATCAAAGTCAGATGCCGTGTGCTGGGGGATTTATCTCCCAGCACATCCATGTGATTTTGATACACAGAGAGAAACACGGCAGGAGGTGAATGGATATGAGTGTTTCCACAAAAGATGCCTATTCTCAGATGTTTGCAAAGTATCCTGATGTTGTGTCAGTGACGCAGCTTGGCCAGATGCTGCACATCAGCGAGCGATTGGCATATCGACTGATTCGGGAAAATCAAATTGCCTGTCTCAAAATTGGCCGTACATATAAAATCCCCAAAATCAATGTCATAAAATATTTGGGAATTATCGATCAATCTCCTACAATCAGGGCTTGACAAGTTTGCGCTTTTTCCCCGTCAATGCTACAATAACTCCGTCAATGACGGGTGTTAATCGGCACAACCAAAAGGAGGAATCAGATAATGGTTGCTGGACACCTGAGAGAACAAAATGGTTATTACCAGATGATACTAAGCTGGAAGGATAACCTTGGCAAAAGAAAAACAAAGTCCATAAGCACAGGCTTGACAGTCAAAGGAAATAAGAAGCGAGCGGAAGCGCTGCTCTTAAAAACCCGTGAGGAATTTGCCCCGGACAACCTTCCGGAAAACGCCGGGATGCTGTTTGACGAGTTCTTATTGAAGTGGCTGAAAGACAAATCCTCGGCTATGTCTGCCAAAGAGTACGCTGGCTATGCCTATGCTGTCAAAGGAATTATCATTCCGTATTTCAAACAGAACTCGATCATGCTCCCAGCACTGACCGCAAAAGAAATCGAATGCTTCTTTCAGCATGCACGCTCGAACGACGATGCCACGCCGGATGAATTGATTTTCTATCATGAAACGCTTACCACTTGCCTTGGGTACGCAGTTGATCTTCGCTGGATCGCCACAAATCCGGCAGAAGCGGCGAACCCTTGCTGCGACCAGGCTCCCATTCTTTTTGCAGACTTTATCAGGGAATGGCTGGAAATGATGCGAAGCAAAGTAGGGGAAACCACCTATGCTGCTTACGCCATGAACGTTGAGAAAAGTATCATTCCTTTCTTCAAGGAAAGGAATTGCACGGTTCAGGATTTGGAACGGCATCCAAAAATCATTCAGGATTACTACCAAAGCCTGCTGGAAGCGGGACTGTCCCCGACTACCGTTATCCGTCGTCATGCAAATGTACGCAAATGCCTTCAGTATGCGTTCCAGCTCGGCATTATCAAATCCAATCCGGCAGACCGTGTTGAGAAGCCCAGAAAAGCCCAATACAAGGCAACGATCTACAACCAGGAGGAACTGGATGTTCTTTTCAAAGTGGCGCGAGGTGACCCGCTAGAGCTTCCAATCATTCTTGGCGCATTTTATGGCTTGCGGCGAAGTGAGGTGCTGGGGTTGAAATGGGATGCAATTGACTTTGAAAAGAAGACGATTTCAATTAGGCACACAGTAACAGAAATGTGTGTTGATGGCAAAGCAACTGTTTTTCAAAGAGACACAACAAAAACAAAGTCCAGTTGCAGAACGCTTCCCCTAGTTACACCGTTTGAAAGACTATTGCGGAAAGTAAAACAACAGCAGGAAATCAACCGTCAGGTTTGCGGCAGCTGCTACTGCAACGACTATTTGGAATACGTGAATGTGAATGCCATTGGAGAACTGATGAAGCCCAATTTCATTACCCAACATTTTGAAATCCTGTTGGCAAAGAACAAACTGAAAAAGATACGTTTTCATGATTTGAGACATAGCTGTGCCAGTTTGCTGTATGCCAATGGTGTGAGCCTGAAAGAGATTCAGGAGTGGCTGGGACACAGCGACATCAGCACTACTTCCAATATTTACACACATTTGGATTTTTCCAGTAAGGTTTCGTCTGCAAATGCAATTCTCCCGGCGTTTCCGAAAAATGTTCAATATTTTGCTTCTGGGCAGTAAAAAATGCTCCGAAGCATGAGACTTCGGAGCAAATATGGTGCCGGTGGCGGGGGTCGAACCCGCACGAGTTATTAGCCCAACGGATTTTGAGTCCGCCTCGTCTACCAATTCCAACACACCGGCAGATATATTTCTTTACACCCGGACAAGCATTCCCCGGAATTTGGAGGGATATGCAGGAGGGATGTTAAAGACAAATGAAAAACAGAATCCGAAAAACGCTTGATTTTCCAGGACTTTTCCCAACACCGGCGACAGATGGCGAAGAGGTTTTTGAGTCCACTACGTCTACCATTCCATCACACCGGCTGGTACTTATACAGTATAGTACAGATCAGGAGAAAAAGCAAGCAAAAGTTTCTTGCCGACACCCGGGACGGTTTTCCCGGGTGCTCCCGTTTATTCTCGTGCCTGAGGAATCGGCTAATTCGCATATCGTAAGGCGCACGAATCCATCAAAGCGGCTCTTTTAACCGTTCATTATGGAATTCAGGAACCCATCATTGGGAATTCGATTTCCAAGGCGTTTCGCGTTGTTCCGTACAGATTATTCTGCGGGTAATTCCTCGATCAGGTATACGTCTGAGCTGAAATCCCCCTTGGCGGGCTGGTTGGGATCATAGCCTGTGCCCCGGAACAGGGGATTCAGCAGAATGCCGCTGCACAAGGCCGCGCCGGAGACGGTCATGGTTTGGGATCTGCTGGTCACGTGCCGGTCGGCAATGCGCAGCAGCGTGCGGTTGGGCTTCACATTCACCGGGTCGACGGGCTTGAGAAGGCTTCCAAACTGACCCACCCGGATGGCCTGGGTAAGGGAGGTGACACGGTAATCTGCCTGGGGATTCAGCCCCTTCACCCGCAGCCGCTCATAGCCGGGTGCCGCGTGGACGAGACGATGGAACACCCCAGCCAGGGTGACGGTTCCATCCGATACCTGCCAGCCCAGCTCTGTGCGGCGGAACGCGCCGAACTGGAACACTTCCCGGTACTGCTTATAAAAGGCAATCTGTTCCTGAATTTCCTTCACTTCCACGGGGAGTAAGCGCTTGAGATCCAGCTCGTAGCCCAGGCAGCCAAAATATGCCACGTTGCCCCGGGTGGTCAGAGGCGTGCTGCGCAAAGTTTGACCATGGGGCGCGGCGGAGACATGGGCGCCCACGGTGGACTGGGGATAAAGGTAGGAAAGGCCATTTTGAATGGTCAGCCGCTCCACAGGGTCGGTGTCGTCCGACGCCCAGATCTGGGGGGAGAAGCAGAGCATTCCCAAGTCGAACCGGTTGCCGCCGGAGGAGCAGCTTTCCAGCAGGATGCCGGGACGGGGCTCGAAGATTCGGCGGAGCACGTCATACAGTCCCAGAATGAAGTCGTGGGCTTTGACGCCCAGAGCGACGGAGTGGCGGTTCATGTCCCACTTGACGTAGGAAATTTTGGCGCTGTCCAGAATCCGGGAGACATTCTCCACAATATAGTCCCGCACTTCCGGCTTCGTCAGATCCAGCAGCAGCTGATTCCGCCCCATCACCGGCGGAAAATCGTCCGTCAGCGCCCAGTCCGGGTGGGCGCGGTAGAGATCGGAATCGGGGTTTACGGATTCCGGCTCAAACCAAAGACCGAATTCCAGCCCCTTTTCCCGAATGCGCCGGGACAGCCCTTCCAGTCCTTCGGGGAGCTTCTTCCGGTTGACCGTGTAGTCGCCAAGACCGGCGCGGTCGCTGTTCCGCTGGCCGAACCAGCCGTCGTCCAGAACAAACAGCTCGCAGCCCAGCGCCTTTGCCCGGTTGGCAAGATCCAGCAGGCGGTGCTGGTTGAAATCGAACACGCAGCCCTCCCAGCTGTTGTACAGCACCGGGCGGGGGCGATTGCGCCAGTAGACGGGTATGACGTGATCCATGACAAAGGCGTGCATATTGGCGGACAGACCGCCGAAGCCCGCGTCGGAATGGCAGAGCACCGCCTCCGGGGTTTCATAGGCTTCTCCCGGCTGCAGTTCCCGGGAGAAATTGCTGCCGTTGATGCCCTGCATCACGCGGGTGAGATTTTGCAGAGATTGCTGGGCAGCGGCGTAGTGGTTGCCCGAGTAAATGAGATTGAAGCCGTAAACCCGTCCGGCGTCCTCGGTGGCGCCGGGTTCATAGAGGAGGAAGCCAGGATTGTGGCGGTTGGAGGAGGAGCCGGTGAGGCTTTCGTTCACCACCTTGGCAGAGCCTACAGGGGTGTCGCACCGGCGCATTTCCGCGATCCAGCCGCCGTTAAAGCTGACCATGCGGTAGCTTCCCGGCATATCAATGGACATACTCATGAGCTTATTCAGCCGGATGGGGGCGCTGCCGGTGTTCTTCAGCACCGTGCGGCGGACGACGGCGGTGGGAAACGCGGCGTAGAAGAGGGTCAGCTCCGCCCCCGGCTGGGTCAGGGTCAGCTCCAGTGTCTGGGATGGGCCGTGAGCCTGGGGAAGTCCGCAGACCATGGGTATGCTGCCCTCGTGGATCCGGTATCCGGAATAGCGGAAATCCGTAGATTGCCCCGCCAGCTCCAGCGGGGATTCCCGGTAATCGCCCCGTCCGCTTCCGCTCCATTCCAGCGCCAGGGTGTCCGGGCAGCTGGCAGGATCGCCGTCCTTCAGCACGATGTTGGAACCCCAGCCAAGCCCCGGACGGCAGCTAAGCGCTGCCACATCCCCGGTCTTGACCGGCGCGCCAAAATGCACGTGCTCCGGCAGGCCGTAAGCGTCGATTTTGAAAAGGTAAGAATACCGCTCTGCCTGAATGTGGAATACTCCGTTTTCTTCCGTGATCATCCCATACCGCCCCTTCCTGTTTTCTCTATTGTATCGGGCGGAATTCGTCCTGTCAACGGAATTTTTCCGTGACGGATTCGGTTTTTCGCGACAGGAAGAAATGGATTCGCTGCTTGGATCATCGCATCCGAGTCGTTACGAAGCACAACAGGCTTCCCGGAAGGGGAAGCCTGTTGCTCGTCAAATTTCAATTCGGGGCGCAGCTGCGTCTTGGTAATTGTTATTCTATTTCTCCAAAATCACCGGGCAGTTTTCCGCTTCCTGTACCGCTTTTTGGATTGCGGCGGCGGCTTCGGCGGGGGAGAGCGTCTCCTGAACGCCGGTTTTCATGTTTTTGACGCTACACTTACCCTCGGCAATCTCGTCCTCTCCCAGAAGAACGGCGAAGGGAACCCCCAGCTTGTCGGCGTAGGCCATCTTCTGTTTGAACTTTTTCTGCTCGCAGTACAACTGTACCCGCAGACCCGCGCCGCGGAGCTGCTCAGCCAGGGCAATGGCGGGAGCGGGGTCGGCGGTCATGGGCAGCACCAGGGCATCGGCAGGCGCTTGGGGCAGCTCCGGATTCAGCAGCCCCTGCTCGTCAAGAACGTAGAACAGCCGGGTCAGGCCGATGGAGATGCCCACGCCGGGCAGCTGCTTTTCGATGTAATAGCCCGCCAGATTGTCATACCGCCCGCCGGAGCAGACGGAGCCAATTTCGGGATGATCCAGCAGAGTGGTTTCATAAACAGTGCCGGTATAGTAATCCAGCCCCCGGGCAATGGTCAGGTCAACAGCGAAATTCGCCTCGGGAACGCCAAAGGCGGCGAGGTTTGCGGTGACGGCCTTCAGCTCCGCCAGACCCTGATCGAACAGTTCGTCTCTGCCGGTGTAGCCCTCCAGGGCGGCGAGAACCTGGGCGTTGGTACCCCGGATGGCGATGAATTCCAGAATTTCCTCCGCCTGGGCTTCCGCCAGACCGATGTCCTCCACCAGAATGGCCTTGACCTTGTCCGGGCCGATTTTGTCCAGCTTGTCCACGGTGCGCATGACGTCCCCGGACTGCTCCGTCAGACCCAGCATGGCATAGAAGCCGTTGAGAATCTTCCGGTTGTTGACCCGAATCTGGAACCGGCTCAGGCCAAAGCCCCGGAACACCTTGTAAATGATGGCGGGAATCTCCGCCTCGTTGAGAATGTCCAGCTTGCCGTCGCCGATGATGTCGATGTCCGCCTGGTAGAACTCCCGGAACCGACCCCGCTGAGCCCGCTCGCCCCGGTAGACCTTGCTGATCTGGAAGCGGCGGAAGGGGAAGGCCAGCTCGTTGTAGTGCAGGGCGACGTATTTTGCCAGGGGCACAGTCAGATCAAAGCGCAGCGCCAGATCACTGTCGCCCTTGGTGAACCGGTAGATCTGCTTCTCGGTTTCTCCGCCGCCCTTGGCAAGCAAAATCTGGGCATCCTCGATGGCGGGGGTGTCCAGAGGGGCAAAGCCGTAGGAGGCGTAGGTTTTGCGGAGAATCTCCACCATTTTCTCGAATTTCAGCTGTTTTTCCGGCAGCAGCTCCATAAACCCGGACAGCGTCCGGGGCTTGATGATCTCCATAGGTTATCCTCTCCAAGTCCATTCAGATGCAAAGATACAAGATACAAAGATACGAGATACAGGATAGACGGATACGCCGAAAGAAATATCTCGTATCTCCGTGTCTATAATCAGTAGCGATTTTTGCTGTGGAGCATTTCCCGCCAGTCCAGGTCGCCCCGCTGCAGACCCATAATCAGCATTTCGGCAGAGGCCAGGTTGGTGGCGATGGGGACGTTGTGCTTGTCGCAGCAGCGGATGGTCTCGATCATCTGGGCGTCGTCCCAGGGCTCCGTGGTGTTGGGGTCGGTGAACAGAAGCACCAGGTCAATCTCATTGTAGGCGATCCGGGCGTTGATCTGCTGGTGACCACCCTGCTTGTGGGACAGCAGCAGCGTGATGGGCAGACCGGTGTTGTCCGCGATGAGCCGACCGGTGGTGGCGGTAGCCAGCAGATTATGCTTCATGAGGACGCTCTTGTATGCGGTGCAGAACTGAACCATCAGTTCCTTCTTCTTGTCGTGAGCCAAAAAAGCGATATTCACAGCAGTCACTCCTTATCTATTCTCTAAAAGCTCAGCGCAGGGCGATGGGCACGTGGAAGCCCTGAATGCGTTTTGCGATTCTGCGGCAGGCCTTTGCCGCCGGGCAGCGGGGGGCGTAGCGCAGCAGGCTCTGACTGAAGGACGCTGCCAGGGTGACCCGGGGATCCTCCGGGATGACGCCGGCAAGGGGAAGCCCCGCCGTATCCATCACGTCGTCCACCGTCAGACACACCGCGCCCAGCAGCTTCCTGTCCACCCGATTGACCACCAGGCGGACGTTTTTCTTGCCCGTCAGCTCCAGCAGATCGCCCACCCGGGCGGCATCCCGCACGGCGGCAGGGCCTGCGCCCGTGACCAGCAGAAAGCGGTCGGCGCTTTGGGATACCAGCCGGAAGCCGGTATCCACTCCGGCGGGGGCGTCCAGAAAGACGTAGTCAAAGGCTTTCTGAGCTTTCGCCAGCAACCGTCCGAGAGCCTTCGGGTCAATTTCCTCCACCGCCCGGTTCATGGGCGCGGTGAGAAAGGCCAGCGTGGGATAATCCGGATGCCGGGGCGCGTCCTCCAGGGAATACCCGCCCTCGGACACATCCAGAAAGGACAGCGCGCCCCCGTCGGAAAGACCCAAAGCAATGTCCAGATTCCGCAGTCCCACATCGCAGTCGATGCACAGAACCGCTTTTCCCTCTTCCGCCAGGGCGGCGGCAAGACCGGCGCAGACGGAGGTTTTCCCCGTTCCGCCCTTCCCGGATACCACCGCGAAGAGTTCACCCACGCGCCCTCGCCCCCAATGCCAAAGTTTACTACCATTATAAAGGGATTTTTCACAAAAAGCAAGAGGAATTTCACCTTTTTGGAAATGTTTTTCATCACAATGAACAAAAAAGCGGCCTGCTTCAGCCCGGACGGATGCCCCGGGAGAACATAAAATCTGTCAGCACATGGAAAAAAGGGCTTGCACACGGGAAAAAGGTGATATATAATATTCCCGTAAAAAATGGGCATATGCCCGGATATTGGAGGTAGATTCCCATGTTCGATGCAATGATCGAAACTCTGAAGGCCAATCCCAAGAAAATCGTGTTCACCGAGGGTCATGACGCCCGAATTCTGGAGGCCACCGACCGCCTGGTCAAGGGCGGTTTTCTGACCCCCATCCTCATCGGCAACGTGGAGGAAGTCAAGGCCAACGCGAAGAAGGGCGGCTTTAACATTGACGGCGTCGAGATCATCGACCCCGCTACATACCCCGAAATGGACGCCATGGTGGACAAGATGGTGGAGCTTCGCAAGGGCAAGATGACCGCCGAGGAGTGCCGCAAGGCTCTGTCCAAGGGCAACTACTTCGGCACCATGCTGGTGAAGATGGGCTACGCCGACTCCCTGCTGGGCGGCGCCACCTACTCCACCGCCGACACCGTCCGTCCCGCACTGCAAATCGTCAAGACCAAGAAGGGCGCGCATCTGGTGTCCTCCTGCTTCATCCTGGTTCGGGGCGAAGAGAAGCTGGCCATGGGCGACTGCGCCATCAACATCAGCTACGAGGACAGCGTGGACAAGGACGGCAACGTGACATTGTCCGCCGCTCAGAAGCTGGCTGAGGTGGCTGTTGAGACCGCCAAGACCGCCAAGGTCTTTGGCATCGATCCCAAGGTTGCCATGCTGAGCTTCTCCACCAACGGCTCCGGCAAGGGCGGCACCGTGAAGCTGAGCCACGACGCCACCGCCATCGCCAAGGAAATGGCTCCCGATCTGAAGATCGACGGCGAGATGCAGTTCGACGCCGCCGTAGCGCCTGAAGTCGGCCAGCTGAAGTTCCCCGGCTCTCCTGTGGCCGGTCACGCCAACACCTTCATCTTCCCCACCATCGAGGCGGGCAACATCGGCTACAAGATCGCTCAGCGTCTGGGCGGCTTCGAGGCCTACGGCCCCATCCTGCAGGGTCTGGCAGCTCCCATCAACGACCTGTCCCGGGGCTGCAACGCCGACGAGGTCTACAAGATGGCAATCATTACCGCCGCTCTGGTGTAATTCCCCAAACCGCAGGAATGCCGGCTCGAAAGAGCCGGCATTTTCCCGTGCGTGGGGAGAAATGCGGAATGCAAAATGCTGAATGAATATGTCCGCTTCGCGGGCAAAAGCCTTCCCCTTTGGGGCAATGTCATCAACTTAAGGATTCCATTTTAACGTGTCAAAATAATTGCCAAAATATTGGTAAAAATGCCAATTGACAAATCAAAAATTGCTTCAAAATCAAGATGAAATCTCGATTTTGGAGGGATTCTTATGAAATC
>JAQXPK010000142.1 GCA_029100605.1 Bacillota bacterium
GAAAAACTGGCCGCAGCCTAAAGGCTTTGGCAAAGGTTGCAAGCCGAACGCATCTTACGATACGTCCGTCTTGCAACCTGTCATATACCACATCGTAAATTTCCTTCTTGTTGATGGGTCACATCTATTTACATCACAGATGAGGAACCGGATATTTTTGGGGAAACTTATTGACATTTCCGCCGTTTGTGATAGAATGTTGTGGATATGGAAAGACATTGCGGAAACCAAGCAGGACGGAACCCTTTCAGCGAGGGGGAGATGGTGAAAGCCCCCGGAGAAAGCCCTGCAAGCCATTTCCTGCGTCGCCCGGGAGGACCGGGACGGGTGCTCCCGTTACAGAGCGGCTAAGATGCCTGCTTTCGCAGGCGAATTAGGGTGGTACCGCGATTTACGTCGCCCCTATGCTGATGGGGGCGGCGTTTTTTTAAGGCAACACCGCACAATGGGGACATCGGGCTTCGGCGGATCTTTTGCCCCAATCGTGCAGTATGAAAAATGGGAAATACATCCAGTATTCCCGCATTTTCCATACTTTCGCTTGTGTCAAAATCTCTCGCCGAATCTCCTCACCCCATTATGCGGTGCTGCCTTAAAATTGAAAATTGATAATTGAAAATTGAAGAATTTTTCGTAAGCTTCCTGATTCCGATATAGCTTGCCGTTCTCCTAATTTTCAATTTTCCATTTTCAATTCCATTTATTTTTTTGGAGGTAGATTTCCATGAATCCCAAGCCTTACGGCGTAAACGAGCTGCGCGAAATGTTCCTGTCTTTCTTTGAAAGCAAAGGGCATCTGCGTCTGCCCAGCTTTTCCCTGATTCCACAGAACGACGCGTCATTGCTGCTGATCAACTCCGGCATGGCGCCCATGAAGCCCTATTTCAAGGGCGAGGTGGAGCCGCCCCGTCACCGGGTCTGCACCTGCCAGAAGTGCATCCGCACCGGCGATATTGAGAACATCGGTAAGACTGCCCGCCACGGCACCTATTTTGAGATGCTGGGCAACTTCTCCTTCGGCGATTACTTCAAGCATGAGGCCATTGCCTGGAGCTGGGAGTTCCTGACGAAGGTGGTTGGTCTGGATGAAAATCGGCTGTATCCCTCCGTTTACGAAAAGGACGACGAGGCCTTCGAGATCTGGAACAAGGAAGTGGGCGTTCCCGCGGAGCGGATCTTCCGCTTCGGCAAGGAGGACAACTTCTGGGAGCACGGCTCCGGCCCCTGCGGTCCCTGCTCCGAGATCTACTATGACCGGGGCGAAAAGTACGGCTGCGGCAAGCCGGACTGCACCGTGGGCTGCGACTGCGACCGCTATATGGAGGTCTGGAATAACGTCTTTTCCCAGTTCGACAACGACGGCAACGGCAACTACACCGAGCTTGCCCAAAAAAACATCGACACCGGCATGGGTCTGGAGCGGCTGGCGGTGGTCTGTCAGGATGTGGACAGCCTGTTTGACGTGGATACCGTCATGAACATTACCCATAAGGTCACGGAGCTGACCGGCGCCACCTACGGACAGAGCGTGAAGATGGACGTGTCTCTGCGGGTCATCACCGACCATATCCGGGCGGCGACCTTCATGATTGCCGATGGGGTACTGCCCAGCAACGAGGGCAGAGGCTACGTTCTGCGCCGCCTGCTGCGCCGGGCTGCCCGCCATGGCAAGCTCCTGGGCGTGAACCATCCCTTCCTGTATGAGGTCGTGGAGACTGTTGTGGAGGAAAACGAGGGCTACTACACCTATCTGCGGGAGCGCTGCGACTATATCACCAAGGTGGTGAAGGTGGAGGAAGAGAACTTCGCCCGCACCATCGACGGCGGCATGGCGATTTTCTCCAATATGCTGGCGGAACACAAGGCCAAAGGCGAGACGGAGTTCTCCGGCGCAGACGCCTTTAAGCTGTACGACACCTACGGCTTCCCCATTGATCTGACTCTGGAAATGGTGGCAGACGAGGATATGACCCTGAATCAGGAGGAATTCAACCAGCTGATGCAGGAGCAGAAGGAGCGTGCCCGGGAGGCTCGGAAGGCTCTGGGCGATCTGGCCTGGGCGGGCATTGACCTGGGCCTGGACAACACCCCCACCACCTTCGTGGGTTACGCCCAGAATAACTGCGACGCCAAGGTGCTGGCAGTGTGCGTGGGCGACGAGGTTTCCGGCACCATCGCCGGCGGCGAAAGCGGCATCATTGTTCTGGACAAGACCCCCTTCTACGCAGAAATGGGCGGTCAGGTTGCCGACCACGGTGTGATCTTAATGGGCAACAGCCGCTTCGTGGTCAACGATGTCCAGAAGGACAAGGGCGGCAAGTACCTGCACCACGGTCAGATGGTCACCGGTTCCATCAAGGTGGACGACGTGGTGGTGGCCTCCATCGACGTGGAACGCCGCAAGGCCATCATGCGCGCCCACTCCGCCACCCACCTGCTGCAGAAGGCGCTGCGGACAGTGCTGGGCGACCACGTTCATCAGACGGGCTCCTACGTGGAGCCGGATCGTCTCCGCTTCGACTTTACCCACTACGCGCCCATGACCCCCGAGGAGCTGGCGAAGGTCAACGCCATCGTCCAGAACTCCGTCCTGGAGGGATATACCGTGGACACCCGGGAGATGCCCATTGACGAGGCCAAGGCCATGGGCGCCACCGCCCTGTTCAGCGAAAAGTACGGCGACACTGTACGGGTGGTGAACATGGGAAATTACTCCATCGAGCTGTGCGGCGGCACCCATCTGGATAACACCGCTAAGGTCGGCCCCTTTGAAATCGAGAGCGAGTGCTCCGTGGCTTCCGGCGTCCGCCGCATTGAAGCCATCACCGGTAAGGCCTGCCTTGCCAAAATGGAGAAGAATCAGAAGCTCCTCTTTGAGGCCGCTGCCAAGCTGAAGACCAAGCCCAACGAGCTGGGCAGCCGTATTCAGTCTCAGCTGGATGAAATCAAGGAAATGAAGCATTCCATCGAGAGCTACAAGGCCAAGGAAACCGTGGGCGAAATTGACCGGATCCTCTTCGGCTCCCACAATGTGGACGGCCTGAAGGTCATTACCGCCACCGTGCCCAACGCCGACACCGGCAAGCTGCGCCAGATGGGCGATGTCCTGCGGGATAGGGACGCCTCCGTGGTCGCTGTGCTGTCCACCGTCAACGAGGGGAAGATTACCTTCCTGGCTGTCTGCGGCAAGGACGCCATTGCCCGGGGCGTCAAGGCCGGAGACCTGGTGAAGCAGGTGTGCTGCTGCTGCGGCGGCAGCGGCGGCGGTAAGCCCGACTCTGCCATGGGCGGCGGCAAGGATATGACCAAGGTGGATAACGCTTTGGCAATTGTGGACGATTTTGTGGTGTCCAAGCTGAAATAATCCCAGGGCGCCGCCGCTTTTGGCGGCGCCTGTTTTATACCCTTTGTCTGTTAGGAGGCGGCTGAATGCGGAAACTCATGTGGGTCACCCTGGGCTTTGGGGCAGTCTGCGGCCTCTGCGCGTACGGGGTGCCCAGCGGATGGCGGCTGGGACTGCTGGCGGCTGCCGCTGGGCTGGCGGTTTTGACCGGGATGCTGTGTAAGCGGCGGCAGGGTTTGCGCCGGGCGGCCGCAGCCTTATTGGGCTGCATGCTGGGACTTGCCTGGTTTTCCCTGTTTGACAGGGCGTATCTTCGCACAGCCGACCAACTGGACGGAAAGACCCGGGAGGTAGTGATCCGGGCGGCAGATTTTAGCTATGAAACGGACTACGGCAGGGCGGTGAACGGTACTTTTCGGCTGGAGGGAAAGCCCTACCGCCTGCGCGCTTATCTGGAGGATGGAGAACCCCTCAGCCCCGGCGATACCCTGTCCGGGCAATTCCGCTTCCGGGTCACTACGCCGGAGGGAGAGCTGGGCGGAACCTACCACTCGGGAAACGGAATCTTCCTGCTGGCCTACCAGGCGGACACGGTGGAGACGACACCGGGGCAAGGAAAGGAACTGCGGGATCTCCCTGCCCGGCTGCGGCACTGGATCCAGGAGATTCTCCACACCTGCCTGCCGGAGGACGCGGAGCCTTTCGCCAGAGCGCTGCTGCTGGGGGATTCCTCACTGCTGGACTATGAAACGGACACGAATCTGAAGGTCAGCGGCATCCGCCATGTGGTCGCGGTCTCGGGACTGCACGTGTCCATCCTGTTTGCCCTGCTCACCGCTGTCACCTTCCACAAACGGTTTTTGACGGCGGCGGTAGGATTCCCGTCATTGCTGCTCTTCGCGGCGGTGGCGGGGTTTACCCCCTCCGTGACCCGAGCCTGTCTGATGTGGGCGCTGGTTTTGCTGGCGCTGCTGCTGGAGCGGGAATACGACGGCGCTACGGCTCTGTCCTTCGCCGCGCTTGTAATGCTGGTGTGCAACCCACTGGTGATCACCTCCGTCAGTTTTCAACTGTCAGTTGCCAGCGTGGCGGGGATCTACCTGTTTGCGCCGGGAATTCAGAGCTGGATTCTGTCCCTGTTTGGGAACACAAAGGCGAAGAAGAGCCGCTTTCCCCGGCGGATTGCCGGTTCCGTGTCCATTACGCTCGCCGCTATGGTGTTTACCACGCCGCTGTGCGCGTGGTATTTTGGCACTGTCAGTCTGGTGGGCGTGGTGACGAATCTTCTGGCGCTGTGGGTCATCAGCTTTCTGTTTTACCTGCTCATGGCGGTGTGTCTGCTGGGGGCGGTTTGGACGGACGGGGCGATGCTTCTGGGGGGAATCGCCGCGTGGCCCATTCGCTATGTGCTCACCGTTGCCCGGGGGATGGCGCACTTTCCCCTGGCGGCTGTGTACACCCGAAGCCCCTATATTGTGGCTTGGCTGGTATTTGTCTATGTTCTTCTGCTCCTATTCCTGCTGCGCAAAAATCGCCGCCCTCGGGTCTTTGCCTGCTGCGCCGTGCTGGGGCTGTGTCTGGCGCTGCTGGCCTCCTGGGGCGAGCCGATGCTGGACAGCACCCGGCTAACCGTTCTGGACGTGGGGCAGGGTCAGTGTATCCTCCTGCAGAGCCAGGGGCGAACCTACATGGTGGACTGCGGCGGCGACGGCGATGAGGCCGTTGCGGACATCGCGGCGGAAACCCTCCTGAGCCAGGGCGTTTCCCGCCTGGATGGGCTGATTCTCACCCACTGCGACCGGGATCACGCCGGAGCGGCGGAAAATCTGCTCAGCCGCATTCAGGCAGAACTGGTGATTCTCCCAGCCTCGGGGACGGCACCGGAAAACGCTGACGGAAAACTAGTCTATGCCGACCGGGATCTGACCCTCCGCTTTGGGACGGCGGCGCTGAACATTTATGTCCCGACTTTTCCGGGAAGCGGCAACGAAACAAGCCTTTGTCTCTTGTTTGATACGGAAAACTGTGATATACTGATCACCGGCGACCGTTCCGCTTTCGGTGA
The DNA here is from genome assembly GCA_029100605.1 of Bacillota bacterium. Taxonomy (GTDB): domain Bacteria; phylum Bacillota; class Clostridia; order Oscillospirales; family Oscillospiraceae; genus Faecousia. The sequence continues at coordinate 5,409 of JAQXPK010000142.1, forward strand.
GCGGATGCTGCTACGCCGGGAGAAGCTGCCGGAGGTGGACGTGCTCATTGCCGGACACCACGGCTCCAAGAACGCTACCAGCGAGCAGCTGCTCCAATGTGTCCGACCGGAGATTGTGTGCATCAGCGTGGGGGAGAACAACCCTTACGGACATCCGGCGGAGCAGACCCTGACCCGACTGGCGGAATTCGGCTGTCAGGTTTACCGAACGGACGAAAACGGAACAATTTGTATCAGAAGGTGAAACCATGGTAAAGAAGCAGGCCCCTGGGGGCAATCTTCCGGAACTGAAAGAAAGCCTGAAGCGCAAAGCGCTGGGACGGCTGTATATTTTCCATGGGGAAGAAGTGTTCCTTCTGCACCACTACCTGGAGCAGATGAGAAAGCTGCTCATTGACCCTCTGACGGAGTCCTTTAATTTCCACCGGATGAACCCCGAAACCTTCGATATACAGAGCTTTGCCGACGCCGTGGAGAATCTGCCCATGATGGCGGAGCACACGATGGTTCAGGTGGATGAGGTGGATCTGTTCAAGCTGGCGGAGAGTGATCGAGCCAAAATGGCGGAGCTGCTGTCCGATCTTCCGGAGTACTGCACCGTGGTGTTTACCTACGAAACCACCCCCTGGAAGCCGGACAAACGGCTGAAGAAGCTCTGGGAGGCCATCGAGGGCAGCGCCCTCATTGTGGAATTCGCCAAGCAGGATTCCCGGGATCTGGCTGCCTGGATTACTCGGCACTTTGCCGCCCGGGGAAAACGGATTTCCACCGACTTGTGCCTGTATCTCATTGACATTACCGGGGGCACCATGACGGCGCTTGCCGGGGAGATCGACAAAATCTGCGCCTATTCCGGCGCGGAGGAAATCCGAAAAAGCGACATCGATGCCGTTACCGAGCCGGTGCTGGACGCGGTGGTGTTCCAGATGACCGATCTGCTGGGGGCGGGGCGGTATGGCAATGCTTATGAGAAGCTCCAGCAGCTTCTCAAAATGCAGCAGGAGCCGCTGGCAATTCTGGGAGCGGTGGGGAACCACTTCCGCCGGGTCAGCGCGGCGAGAACCCTGCTGGACAGCGGGAAAACCGCCTCCGACCTGCAAAAGCTCTGCGGCATCCCGGATTTTGCCGCCCGGAAAACCATGGAAGCCGCCAGGCGCCTGCCCGCCCCATTCTGCCGCAAGGCTGCCGAGCTGGTACTGGAGACGGATTACAGGATCAAAACCTCCTTCGATGACCCGGAGCGACTGCTGGAGCTTTTGATCCTTCAGCTTGCCCAGGAGGGACGCAATGGTTAGAATCAAGGAGGCCATCGTCGTCGAGGGGCGATACGACAAAAATACCCTCAGCCAGATCGTGGACGCGCCGATTTTCGAGACATCGGGCTTCGGCATTTTCAAGGACAGGGAGCAGCTGGCGCTGCTGCGGAAGGTGGCGGAAAAGCGGGGACTGATTGTCTTTACGGATTCTGACGGCGCGGGCTTCGTCATCCGAAACCACATCAAAAGCGCCATTCCCGGAAAATACCTGAAGCACGCCTACATCCCGGACGTTCCCGGCAAGGAGCGCCGCAAGGCTTCCCCTGGTAAGGAGGGAAAGCTGGGGGTGGAGGGCATGACCCCGGAGGTGATTCTCGCCGCCCTGCGAAACGCTGGGGCTACCATAGAAGGGGAGGACGTCTCTTCGCCCCGGGGCATCACCAAGCAGGACATGATGGAGCTTGGCCTTTCCGGCGGAAGCAACGCCGGGGAAAAGCGAAAGGCGCTCCTCAAGCGGCTGAACCTTCCGGAGCGCATGAGCCCCAACGCCATGCTCCAGGCGCTGAGTCTACTGTACACTTTGGAAGAACTGACCGAGATTGTGAAATCCTTGGAGAAACAAAATGGTAGATATACAGGTTAAAAACTTAACGAAATTCTTCGTCATCGGGGAGAATCTGCTGGATAACCTGAGCTTTGAGATTCAGGAAGGGGAGCGGGTGGCGATCCTTGGGCGCAACGGCTGCGGAAAGACCACCCTGTTTAACATCCTCACCGGGCAGATGGAGTATGACGGCGGGGAGGTCTATGTCAACCCCAATAAGCGGCTGGGGCTGATTTCCCAGATTCCCAAATTTCCGGAAGGGTACACCGTGGAGGACGTGCTCCGCTCCGCTTACGCGAGCCTATTAAAGGTGAAGGCCCGGATGGAGCAGCTGGAAGCGGCGATGACCGTCGGCGCCACAGCGGAGCAGCTGCGGGAATATGACAATCTTTCCAACCGCTTCCAGTCCGGCGGCGGCTACGCGATGGACGTGGAGGTTGACAAAATCTGCAACGGCCTGGGCATCCCGGCGGAGCAGCGCGTTCAGGAATTTGCCAGCCTCTCCGGCGGGGAGAAAACAAGAGCGAACCTTGCCAGACTGCTGCTGGAAAAGACGGACATTTTGCTGCTGGACGAACCCACCAACCACTTGGACTTGAACAGCGTGGAGTGGCTGGAAGGATACATCCAGAGCTTCAAGGGTACTGTGCTCGCTATTTCCCACGACCGGTATTTCATCGATCAGATTGCCCAGCGTGTCATTGAAATCGTGGACGGTCACGCGGAATTCTACTCCGGCAACTACTCCTTCTACATGGACGAAAAGCAGGCTCGGTTCGATCTTCAGCTGAAGCAGTACGAGCAGGAGCAGGCGAAACTCAAGCAGCTGGGCTACACGGTGGAGCGGATGAAGGGCTGGGGCATCAACAACCGCACCCTCTACCGCCGGGCAATGTCCATTCAGCACCGAATGGATCGCATTCGGAAAACGGAGCGCCCAAAGACGGAGCGCACCATGAAAGCCAGCTTTGGCGAGAAGGATTTTTCCGGCGACGTGGTGTTCAAAATGAAGAACGTCTCCAAATCCTTTGGCGACAGGACGCTGTTTTCCGATGTGAACCTGCTGGTAGAGGGCGGCGAGCGGATTGCCCTGCTGGGGGACAATGGCACCGGAAAGTCCACCTTCATCAAGTGCCTTTTGGGCGAGGAGGACTGCCAGGGGAAGATCCAGTTCGGCCCCACGGTGAAATGGGGGTATCTGCCTCAGATCATCCACTTTGACCACCCGGAGCGGAGCCTCTACGACACCATGCTCTACGAAAAAAACTGCACTCCACAGGTGGCAAGAGACCGGCTAGGTGCATTCCTGTTCCAGGGGGAGGATGTGTTCAAGACCGTGGGCAACCTCTCCGGCGGCGAGCAGTCCCGGCTCCGGCTGTGTATGCTGATGGATGAGAAGATCAATCTGCTGATCCTGGACGAGCCGACCAACCACTTAGACATCGCCTCCCGGGAGTGGGTAGAGGCCGCCATTGAGGAATTCGAGGGGGCGCTGCTGTTTGTGTCCCACGACCGGTACTTTATTGAGAAGTTCGCCGAGCGGATCTGGCTTCTGGAGGATGGGCACATTCGGGACTTTCCCTGCGGGTATCAGAAATATCGCTCCATAATGGAGCATGAAGCCGCTGCCAAGCCCGTTGTCAATGCGTCGAAGCCCAAAAAAGAGCGCCCCAAGGGCGGCACCAAGGACTCGGAAAAGCTGGTGCGCCGCCTGGAGCGGGAGATCGAGAAGCAGGAGCAGGCCATAGCGGACTTAGATGGAAAGATCGAAGCCGCTTCCGCCGACTATCAGGAGCTGACCCGGCTGCTTGGAGAAAAGGAAGCGGCGGAAGCGTCGCTCATGGACTTGATGGAGCAGTGGGAGCAGGCACAGGAGTGAAAAAGATGAAACATTTGGGAACCCAAACCCTGGAAACGGAGCGGCTGCTTCTGCGGCGGTTCACCCTTGAGGATGCCCAGGCCATGTACGACAACTGGGCATCCGACGAGGAAGTGACGAAATATCTGATGTGGCCTGCCCACGAAAGCGTGGAAACCAGCCGGGCGGTGTTGGCAGAATGGGTGGCAGACTATGAAAAGCCTAACTGCTACCAGTGGGCGATTGTACCCAAGACGTTCGGTCAGCCCATCGGCTCCATTGCGGTGGTGAATCAGGACGACCGGGTCTGCAAGGCGCATATCGGCTACTGTATCGGGAAAAACTGGTGGCACCGGGGGTATGCCTCCGAGGCTTTGACGGCGGTGATGGGATACCTCTTTGAACAGGTAGGAATGCTCCGCCTGGAATCCCGGCACGATCCTCGAAACCCCAATTCCGGGGCGGTGATGCGCAAATGCGGAATGCGCTTCGAGGGCACGCTGCGGCAGTCCGACTGGAACAACCAGGGCATCTGCGACGCCTGCTGGTATGCCGCTTTGGGGGAGGAGTGGGAGAATCGTGATTCGGCTGCGGAAAATTGATCCAGACAACATCTGGGATATTGTTGCGTTGGAGGTGGGGGAGGATCAGAAGAGCCTCGTCGCCACCAACACCCAGAGCATTCTGGAAGCCTACTGCGCCATCACCAACGGCGGCGTGGCGATGCCTTTCGGCATCTATGACGACGAGACGCCGGTTGGCTTTGTGATGATCGGCTACGGCTGCGGCGACTGGGAGGACGCCCCCGACTTTGCCCGGGACAGCTACTCCATCTGGCGGCTGATGATCGACCGCCGTTTTCAGGGCAGAGGTTACGGAAAAGCCGCCCTTGCGGCAGCCCTGGACTATATCCGCACCTTCCCCTGCGGACAGGCGGAAACCTGTTATCTATCCTATGCGCCGGGGAATGAAGCGGCGAAAGCACTGTACCACAGCTTCGGCTTTCAGGAGAACGGGGAAATGGACGAAGAAGAGGTTGTGGCGGTACGGAAACTCCAAGGTTGACACAGCCTGGGAACCGTCCTATAATGAAATGAGAAAATAAATAAGGAGCGAATTTCAACATGAGTTCTTCTTGCAACGGCAACTGTTCCGCCTGCGGCTCTGACTGCGCGGATCGTCAGGCGGAGAGCCTGCTCGCCGAGCTGAATCCCAACGCCAGCGTGAAAAAGGTCATCGCCGTGGTGTCCGGTAAGGGCGGCGTGGGAAAGTCTACCGTCACCGCCATGCTGGCTGTAGCTATGGCTCGGCAGGGCAAACGGGTGGGCGTCCTGGATGCCGACATCACCGGCCCTTCCGCACCCACCGCATTCGGCGTTACCGAATGCCAGGGCGCGGACGAGCACGGATTGTATCCCGCCCTGACCCGCACCGGTATCCAGGTGATGTCCATTAACCTTCTGCTGGACGATCCCGCCGATCCGGTGGTGTGGCGAGGGCCGGTCATCGCGGGGGCGGTGAAGCAGTTCTGGACGGACGTGATCTGGGAGGATGTGGACTACCTGTTCGTGGATATGCCTCCCGGAACCGGCGACGTACCTCTGACGGTGTTCCAGAGTCTGCCGGTGGACGGAGTCATTATCGTCACCAGTCCCCAGGATCTGGTATCCATGATCGTGGCAAAGGCGGTCAAGATGGCGAATCTGATGCACATTCCCGTTCTGGGGTTCGTAGAGAACTATTCCTACCTGCAGTGCCCGGATTGCGGCAAGAAGATCAGCGTGTTCGGTAAGAGCCACCTGGATGAGATTGCTGCCCAGTTTGATCTGCCGGTGCTGGCTCGCCTGCCCATCGATCCCGCCGTGGCGGAGGCTTATGACAACGGTCAGATGGAGACGGTGAACACGGAAGTCCTTGCCGATGTGGTCAAGGCTCTCGAAAAGACGGAAGGGTGACGCTATCATCATAAAACCGGGAGGAGAGCATTTGCTTTCCTCCTGATTTCCATGCCGGATGATTTGAACGAATTCCATGAAAAAAGCAATCCCAAATACGGAATTGCAAATCGCGCCGTCGTATTGTACAATATCCGGAAGCGGAACAGGAAACGAAAACGAGGATTTTGGATATGAACACTTTTGCTGCGTCACATCGGAAACTGTTGTTGGGGCTTCAGACTGTGCTGATCCTCATATGGCTGATCAATCTGACCGAAACGGATTCTTACTACAGTGTCTATTTGCTCTGTACCATCGTGGGCGTTTACTGCATGGGCAGAAATGCACGTGGACGCACCACCCACAGGACAGCAGTCAAGGTCTGGCTTATGCTGTTTTCGGCTCTGTTTTCCTTCGCCGTCATTCTCGCGAATTGGCAGCTGTTTGTCCCGGTGACACTGCTTTCCGCGGGAAACGCGGCGCTCAGCTTCCTGGGTGGGATGGTCATTGGAATCCATGTGCTGCGGTGTCTGCTGGATGGCAGGCAGATTGCCGCTTCCCCTTCCGAGAGAAGGCATCCTGCCCTTGTATTCTTGGTTTGCTTTGGTGTCATCGCCGCAATCGACCTGATATATCTATTCTTCGCGGCTTATCCCGGTGTATTGACTCTGGATTCCATTGGCTCCATACGGGAGTTTACCACCGGCGGATATTCCAACGTTCTTCCGTTTTGGTACACCGTAACCGTCCAGCTATTTTATGAGATTGGATTTGCGCTGTTCGGGGAAGCAAACGCGGCAGTTGCCTTTTTCTGCGTCTGGCAGGTTCTGTTTCTGACCGCTTCCGTTGCCTATATGCTCGTCACCATGTATCAGGCGGGGACGCCCAAGGGCTACCTCGGTCTTGTCTGCGCAATGTTCGCGCTGCTGCCCTACCATGTGGTGTACAGTGTCACGGTTTGGAAGGATGTCCTGTTTGCCTGTGGGGTGTTGCTTTTCACCACGGCGCTTTACCGCCTCCTCCGGGGGATCGGTAAGCATCGGATTGGAAACGCTGCGATCCTGTTTTTGGGCGGCCTGGGAATGTCTCTTTGGCGGACGAACGGCTGGGTCGCCTTTTTGGCGGCATCGCTGGTCATGCTCCCGTTTTTGTGGAAGCGCCATAAGGGAATCATCGGTCTGACGGCGGCTGTGGTCGTGGTGGGCTGGGTTCTGATTAACCCGGTTCTGACTGCCTGGAACGTCGCCAGTACGGATATGGTCGAGGCGTTCAGCATTCCCCTTCAGCAGATTGCCAGGGTGGTCGCGGATGATAGCTATTTGGCTCCAGAGGAACGGGAGCTTCTCTCGGAAGCGCTGGATCTGGATGTTGTACATGACAAATACGATCCCAGATTGGCGGATCCCATCAAGTGGGAAGCCTTTCGACGGGACAACCGGGAGTATGTCCGGGAGCATTTTCTACAGTATGTCAGGCTGTGGCTGCGCCTGGGTCGCCGGTATCCCGGCACGTATCTGAAGGCATGGGTGGAACAGACAAAGGGCTATTGGAACGGCGGCTACCGGTACTGGACTTACACCACCGTCGTGGAAGAGAACCCCTATGGAATCACACGGGTGGACTGTGACAACGCCGTCAAGGACTGCTTTACCGCAGTGTTCCGATTTTTGGACAAGACCGCGGCCTTTCAGCCACTGTACAGCATCGGGCTGCACGTGTGGATCCTGATAAGCTGCTTTGCGGTTAATACGCTGCGCAAGCGAAAAGAATGGCTGCTTGCGCTGCCGTCTCTCGTGATCATCGCGGGGCTGTGGCTGGGAACGCCGGTCTTTGCAGAGTTCCGCTACGCGTATCCCATATTTTTGACGCTTCCGCTGATCGTGAGCGCAACGCTTTGGCCTCTGGAAGCTCCAACGGGAGACTGATTATCCAAGCAAACCCAGGGTCTGCTTCCATTTCAGCACCCGGGTGACGGAGACGTTGAGGGCATCGAAATCAATGTGGCCTTCCAGTACGGCCTGCAATACGGCCTCATATTGGACGGCATAGTCCGTGGCGCACAGCAGATCGTTCCCTGCCTGAACCGCCAGGACAGCGGCTTGCCCTGACCCGTAGCGGTCGGTGATTGCCTGCATGGAAAGATCATCCGTGAGAATCACGCCGTCGTAGCCCATGGTTTGCCGGAGATACTGATGTACACTGGGGGAGAGGGAAGCGGGGGCTTCTTCGTCCAGGGCCTGGACAATGGTGTGGCTGACAAGCACCGCGCCGCAGCCCGCCTCCATTCCGGCGGCAAAGGGAATCAGATCGGTTTGCTCCAATTCCTCCAGAGAACGGCTGTCCACAGCAAGGCCGGTATGGGTATCGGCATTGTTTCCATAGCCCGGGAAGTGCTTCAGGACGCTGCCGATGGAATAGGCGTTCATAACCCTGACCGTGCCGGAGACAAAATCCGCAGTCGTATCGGCATCCTGTCCTAAGGAGCGCTGATACATAAAGCCGCCGGGATCGGTGGAAATGTCGCATACCGGGCCGAGATTGACGTTAATGCCCAGAGACTTTAGCAGCTGGCATTTCTCCTCCTCATTGGTCAGCGCCTGCACCAGACCGCCTGAGGCAAAGGCGTCTCTGGGGGAGGGGAAGCTCTGGCTGCGGAAAGCGGGATAGCGGCTGATCCGGGTGACGGTGCCGCCCTCCTCGTCTACGGCAAGCAGCAGGGGAGTCTGCGCCGCCTGCTGATATTCCGAAAGAACCTGCCGGAGAGAATCCGGCGTTTGATTCTCAAAATCCCGGGCAAACAGCACCAGGCCGCCCAGGTGGTATGCGGGAATATCCCGCAGAGCGGTTCCCGCGTCACAGCGTGCCAAAAACAGCTGCCCCACCCGCTGCTCTATCGTCATGGATTCCAGAAGCTGCTGAATGGGATCGGGGGCCTCGGTTTCCGTGGGAAGGACGGTCGTGGCGGCGCTTGCGTCTTCCTCCGGTACGGGGATCGACGGCTGGGGAACAGCGGCGCAGCCGGTCAAAAGCAGCGCCACCAGAAGAAAACAGATCTGCTTCATGATCTCACCTCGGCGGTCATTGTACCACAGCTGTCGGGAAAAGTCAAAAAATGCCCTCCGGAAGGAGGGCATTTCCGTTACAGCAGACGACCGATAAGAAACCAAAGAAGCAACAGAATCACGGCGAGGGGAATGTAGGCCGTCAGCGCGGTGGCGCTGACGCAGATGACAGTCAGGCCAAATTCTCCCAGCAGGAACACCACGGCGCTGACGATGGCGGTGGTAAACACTGCTTTGCTCAGCTGCTTGCCGATGAAGTTGGAAAAGAAAAAGGTATACAAAGCTCCGAAAATGGGATTCACCGCTGTCAGAACAACGCTGAGAATCAGGTTCAGCAAGCCCATCAGCAACGTTGCCGCCAGGATGATCAGCAAAACCGTGGGTGCGTAGGTCACCATTACATCCGGCAGATAGGTCTTGAATGCCCAATCCGCCATAATATGGAGCGCCATGGCGAGGATGACCGTCAAGAACCGGAAGATAAACCAGCTCAGAGCGTTTCTTCCGTGGGGAAGCATCGTGTCCACCAGGTTCACCAGAAACGCCAGAATCACCAGGGACAGAAGTTCGCTGCAAATGATGGTCAGGGGCGTACCCTGAAAGGGAATCACCAGCAGATGTTCCCCGGCAAATCGGACGAAGGGCAGGGGAGACAGCAGAGCGTCCAGTGACCAGGGCTTGAAGGTATAGACCACGATGGCGGCGGCGTAGAGGAACAGAATGCCCATCGCCGAGGACAGAGAGTGGTTCAGGCTGGAGCGTCTGCCCAGGAAAATCCGACCCATCAACCCCAGAATCAGTGAAGCGGCAGCGAAAAAAAGCATGAACTGGGCGGTGCTGACCAGGTCGATCTCCGTGGGGAGGTAGGAAGAAGCGTTGGAAATGGCGTTTTCCAGATTTTCAGGAATGGAGTCGGAGGCAGCCGTGAGGGCGCGGACAATTTCTTCGGGGATATGGGACACGAGGGTCGGGAGAGTTGCGTCTAAATCCATAGAGGAGTCCTTTCCGCGTAGAAGAAAGCGGCCGCCAGATAATGGCGGCCGCAGAGCCTTTGTAATCGAGATACCTTACTTGATCTCGGCTTCGGCGCCAGCTTCCTTCAGCTCGGCAACCAGCTTCTCGGCATCTTCCTTGGAAATGGCTTCCTTCAGGGTCTTGGGGCAGTTGTCCACCAGATCCTTGGCGTCCTTCAGGCCCAGGCCGGTAGCGGCACGGACAACCTTGATAACGCCCAGCTTGGAAGCGCCGGCGGACTTCAGGATGACGTCGAACTCGGTCTTCTCCTCGACCTCAGCAGCGGCGGCAGCAGCGGGAGCGGCAACAGCGGCGGCAGCGGCGGTAACGCCGAAGGTCTCCTCCAGAGCGTGAACCAGCTCGGACAGCTCCAGAACGGTCAGTTCCTTAACCTGCTCAACCAGAGCAGTGACTTTTTCACTAGCCATGATAATTTTCCTCCTAAAAATGTGTAGTTAAATGTTGAATGTTACGCGGGGATCAGGCTTCCGCTTCGGCGGGAGCGCCGCCTTCCTTTGCGATCCGGATCTGATCCAGGACAAAGGCCAGGCTGGAGATGGGAGCCAGGAAGGTACCCAGGACAGAAGCGACCAGAGCGTTCTTGCTGGGCAGCTCGCCGAAGCTGTTGAGCTGGTCGGCGGAAAGCACGGAGCCTTCCACAATGCCGCCCTTAATGGTCAGGGTCTTCAGCTTGTTCTTCTTGGCAAAGTCGCAGACGATGCGGGCAGGGGCGATGGGGTCGCCGGTGGTGGAAGCCATGGCGGTGGTGCCGTTCAGAACCTCAGAGAAATCGTAGCCAGCATTCTTAGTGGCGAAATTGGTCAGAGTGTTCTTGACGACGGCGTACTCGACACCGGCCTCACGGAACTGCTTACGCAGCTCGGTATCCTGAGCGACCGTGATACCCTTGTAGTCAACAAAGACGACGGAAGTGGCTTCCTTCACCTTGCCGGTCAGGGCGTCGACAACGGCCTTCTTGCTCTCAAGAACCTTTGCGTTGGGCATAATTTTCACCTCCGAAAATAAAAAGGTCTCTCTGCCATAAGACAGAAAGACACGCAGAAAATACCTATTCAGCGCACCTCGGCAGGACTTACGGACTGCTCCACCTGCTGTCTTTGGCAACTGCTACATGATAACAAAATGTGGATCATTTGTCAAGCACTTTTTTGAAAGAATACCGGGAATTTTTAGAAAAATGGAAAATTGATCTACTCCAGTTTGAAATAGTAAAATTCTGTGGACGATGCAGAAGCTAAGACGACTTCATTTTGATTTGTAAAGTCCATTGAAGCCAAAAGACTTTTTTCAGGATGTTCTACTGTAATATCTCGAAAGGTTTTCGAATCGGCATCAAAAACAATATACCTATTTTCATCTTCTGTTGAACTGATGAGCATTCCAAACTTTCTGCCATCGCGACTGAAGTCACAACTGTCTGCGTCAATCGCCAACTTTTGCGGGACATCTATGTGCGTATCTATCTCGGTTTGAAAGTCGAACATATGCAGTTCATTAGATTCATTTCGGTATAAAACGAAAGAGCTGCCTCGCTGTCTCTGCCTTCCACTAATGCCGTTCACAAATTCCACATGAGCGGCATTGAGCACATAAGCGGTGTCCCATGTATCAATACTAATTTTCCAAAAGTTCCCACTGGAATCCCAACAGACGATTTTATCAGGAAGTAAAATGCAGTCTAGAACCTGTTTGCCTGAAACTGCATCCAGATCAATAACCCTATTTTCTGAGACGTCAAAAAAGAAAAATTTTCTATCTGCTCTCTGGGCAGGGAAGCTATTACCGTCCGCGGTAACTACCGTGTGAATCTCATCTGATAGCACGTCCTTTAGAGTTTCCTGCTCTATTCCAGCCAAAAAATCTGTTAATTCTTCTGTCTCCAAGTTTAGTAACATTGGATAATGGAGAAAATTTCCGTCCGGCTGTCGAATATTGAAGCCAAGCAAAATCCTATCCGGCCCACGGCTCGTATCGTGAAATAATCTTAGAAAGCTATCAGTTGGTTGGCGTACTTCATCACAATGAGTGATTTCTACTTGTCCATTGTAGGCAGCGTAATCGAACGCAACATGAATGGAACTACTGTAAATTGTGAAATCACTGGAAAAAGAATTCGTTTCCCATTGAATCAGTTGACTGCCGTCCAGCGAATATACGGCATAGTTGCTGCCTTGCTGCATTCCTATCGGATCAGTACAAACAAGATATGCATCTTTATCCGCCAAGTATGTGCCACTAGCTGGAAGATGTACAGACCTCGCGTCTGAAAGCGCATATGAAGTGCCATTAGGAACGATGCTCTCTCCTACATCTTTTTCAAAAGATGCTGTTACCTCTTGGCAAAGTGACGGCATGCGAGACAGTGATGAAACCAGGTTTTCTGTGATAACACTGCCCCTTTCCTCCTCATCAGACCTTGGGCATAGAAACATAATCCCTATTACTGCAAAAGCTGTAATTGCAAGGAAAAATACCATTAAAGCAAATAGTCCATTTTTCCTTTCTTTCATTGTATTTACCTCCCCAAAGCCAAGTTTGTCTGTACTACTATTGCACACTTTCCGTGAATGGAAAGGGCGCATGGGCATAATTTTCAACCCCGAAAATAAAAAGGTCTTTCTGCCACAAGACAGAAAGACACGCAGAAAATTCCTCTTCAGTGAACCTCGGCAGGACTTACGGACTGCTCCACCTGCTGTCTTTGGCAAGTTCTATATGGTAGCAGATGTTTTACTTGTTGTCAAGTATTTTTTATAGAAAAATGCGCGGAAAGTATCGTTCGGCGCGCTAACCCCGGATACCACAGACAAAGGCTTCCCCTGGGGGACGCTGGCTCCGAAAATCGAAACGTTCCGGCAAATTCGTACCCGGGCACACCTCATCCGTCTCGCCTTGCGGCGAGCCACCTTCCCCCAAGGGGAAGGCTTTGCTGCACAAAACCCCGGATGCGAACGCATCCGGGGAAATTTGGTATCTTGACTTACAGATACTTGGCAGTGGAAACCTTCACGCCGGGGCCCATGGTGGAAACCACAGTGCAGGACTTGATATACTGACCCTTGGCAGCGGCGGGCTTGGCCTTCACAACAGCCTTCAGCAGGGTGTCCATGTTCTCAGCCAGCTTCTCGGGGCCGAAGGAAACCTTGCCGATGGGGCAGTGGATGATGTTGGTCTTGTCCAGCCGGTACTCGACCTTACCGGCTTTGATCTCCTTGACGGCGGCAGCCACATTGGGGGTCACAGTGCCGGCCTTGGGGGAGGGCATCAGGCCCTTGGGGCCCAGAACCTTACCAAGACGACCAACAATGCCCATCATGTCGGGGGAAGCGACGACCACGTCAAAGTCAAACCAGTTTTCCTTGGTGATCTTCTCAACCAGGTCCATGCCGCCCACATAGTCAGCGCCGGCAGCCTTGGCCTCGTCGGCCTTGGCGTCCTTGGCGAAGACCAGCACCCGACGGGTCTTGCCGGTGCCGTTGGGCAGAACCACGGCGCCGCGCACCTGCTGGTCGGCGTGACGGGAGTCAACACCCAGCTTGATGTGCAGCTCCACGGTCTCGTCGAACTTGGCGGAAGCGCCCTTCACAACCAGACCCAGCGCTTCGGCGGGGTCATACTGAACAGAGCGGTCGATCAGTTTCGCGCTCTGCTGATACTTTTTACCTCTAAACAATGTATTTATCCTCCTTATCGTGGTGATGCGGAATAATCCTCCCACATTTCCGGTTACCCGGATCAGCAAATATCAATCGACGACGGTAACGCCCATGGAACGGCAGGTACCGGCAACCTGGCTTTCGGCCGCCTCCAGAGTGGGGCAGTTCAGGTCAGGCATCTTGGTCTTGGCGATTTCGGCGATCTGAGCCTTGGTGATGGTGCCAACCTTGGTCTTGTTGGGAACGCCGGAACCCTTGTCCAGACCGATGGCCTTCATGATCAGCATGGGGGTCGGAGGAGTCTTGGTGATGAAGGTAAAGCTGCGGTCAGCGTAAACGGTGATAACGACAGGAATCTTGTAGCCCTCCATGTCCTTGGTGCGGGCGTTGAATTCCTTGATGAACGCGGCGATGTTGACGCCGTGCTGACCCAGAGCAGGGCCGACAGGGGGAGAAGCGGTTGCCTTAGCGGCGTTGATCTGCAGTTTGATAATGCCAGTGACTTTCTGTGCCATAATAAGCACCTCCTGAATAAAATGTGGTAATATGCGTTTCGCGCATTTCTTTCGGGGCGGTCAACGCCCCTCCCACGTGACCATCGAAAAATCGATCCGATGCGTTTACTGGGATACGACCTCCACCTGATCGAGCTCAAACTCGACGGAGGTCTCGCGGCCGAACATGGATACGATCACGTTCACCGCGTTCTTATCGATATCCACACTTTCCACCGTACCGGTGAAGGAAGACAGGGGACCGTCCAGGATCCGGACGGTATCGCCGACTGCGTAGTTCACGATAATTTCCTTCTTTTCCACGCCCATGGCGTAGACTTCCTCGTCGGTAAGGGGGGTGGGATCGTTGCTGGAAGTCCCCACGAAGCCGGTTACTCCGCGGATGTTCCGGATGACGTGCCAGGTGTCGTCACTATAAACCATCTTCACCAGCACATAGCCTGGATATACCTTGCGGTCGTAGGTCTTGCTGGCGCCGGACTCGGTGATCTCGGTGACCGTCTCCAGGGGAATGGAGGTGGCGAGAATCTGATCCTGCAATGAGCGGGACTCCACGGTCTTCTCAATGGTGGCCTTTACAGTGTTTTCATAACCGGAGTAGGTATGCACAACATACCATTTTGCAGTCTCTGCCATAACTTCGCACCTTAGTGGAACAGGCCGATCAGGGCGTCAATGCCGATCTGGGCAACGAAGTCGAACAGCCAGATGAACACGCCCACCGCGACCACGCAGGCGGCGACGATGCCGGTGTTCTTCAGCACCTGCCGGGGGGTAGGCCACACGACCTTTTTCAGTTCGCTGCGCAGTTCACGGAAATACTTGCGAACCTTACCCCAGGTTCTTTTGAACCAGTTTTCCTTCTTTTCCTTTTTGACTTCAGCCATGACTGCGGCCTCCTTACTTGGTCTCGTTGTGAATGGTGTGCTTCTTGCAGAATCTGCAATACTTCTTCATTTCGAGACGGTCGGGGTCATTCTTCTTGTTCTTCATGGTGTTGTAGTTTCTCTGCTTGCACTCAGAGCATCTCAAAGTGACTTTAACGCGCATAACGGCACCTCCTTAATATTGCCTCCCTGTATCACCCCGCCCATGGTGAATTTAGGAAGCGGTCAACTACAAATAACCGCCCGGGGCTGAAAAAGGCGCACAAAAAAAGCCCTTTTTCACAGGTGAAATCATTCTACCATGGGCAGGGGGGAATGTCAACTATTTTTTCCTTTCTTTTTTGGGGATTTTGTAGTAGAATGGGGGCAAAAGGACAGGAGGAAGGTCAAATGAAAATCATGGGAATTGACTACGGCGACGCCCGCACGGGAGTGGCGATTTCCGACTTGCTATGTACCCTGGTCGGCTCCGCCACGGTGGTGCCCAGCCGGAATACGGAAAAGGCCATTGCCGACCTTGCACGCCTGGCAAAGGAAAACCAGGTGGGGGAGATCGTAGTTGGACTGCCCAAAAATATGGACGGCACCGAAGGACCCCGTGCGGAGCTCTGCCGGGCGTTTGCGGACAAGCTCCGAGAGGCCACCGGCCTGCCGGTTACCATGTGGGACGAGCGCCGTACCACGGTGGAGGCTCACAATATCCTCTCCCAGCACAATTACCACGGGAAAAAACGGAAGGAAACTGTGGACGCCGTGGCAGCGTCCCTGATTCTGGAGGGGTATCTGGCTTACCGGAAACGGTGAGGCGCTATTTGGGGCGGTAGGTCAGTTCCCGCAGGCCCGTGGCAAGGAGCAGGCCGCCGAAGAGCTTCTTTAACAACGCCAGATCCATCCGGACTCCGAGAAACGAAAACGCTGCTGCTGCGGTGCAACCGGCAAGAATCGCCGGCAGAAGCTGACGGAGCCGGACGGAACCCTGCTTCCAGCGAAACAGACAGGAAATCAGCGCCGAGGGCAGGAAAAACAGCAGATTGATGCCCCGGGCGGTCTGCGGGGGCAGCTCCAGCACCAGCGTCAGCCACAGGATCAGCAGGCTCCCGCCGCCCACCCCCAGCCCGGTGAGAAAGCCCAGCAGGGTGCCGACGAGAAGGGCAACCGGAAAGCTGTCTAGCATAGATACCGAATCCCTCCCCACAGAATCAAAAGTCCCAGCCCCCGGTGGAGCCAGGTGACGGGAATGTTCCGCCCCCATTTGCCCACGGCGAAGCCTCCGGCGGCACTGCCGAGAAGATAAGGCAGCGCCTCCCCGGGGGAAACGGTGCCCACGGCGGCGGTGACTGCCAGGGTCACAACGCAGATGGGCAGAATGATGCACACGGAGGAGGGAAACACCTCCTCCTCTTTCAGAGAAGTCAGCAGGGTGAGCAGCGGCACCAGCACCATACCGCCCCCCGCGCCAAACAGTCCTGCCACCGCACCTGCCGCCAGTCCGGCAACCGCCATGCCCAGCAAATTCCCATTTCGCAAACGTACCGCCTCCCAGGAAAGTGTTTCCGGGGACGGCGGTTTTATGCAGGAATGCCCAATCCCTGTTAAAAATGGAGGGCGCAGCCGCGTTTTTCTCACCATCTTCCATAATATGGTGGAATTATTCATATTTTTCTGCTAAGCTGAAATCACGAGGTGACTGACATGGCAAATGTGTTTGACTATCTCCAATGGCGGGGGGACTTATCCTTCACTCAGGATCCGCCCAATGCGGTGGACGCGCTGATTTTTTCGGGACTTTCCTATATTCCGTATGTTGGGCGGGCATTGAATAGCCCGGAGGTTCCCATCACATTGCGGGACGCGGCGGAGGACTTTTTCGCTGACGAGGACTGCGAAAGCCGCGTTCGATCGAAAAATGACCCGGAGCTGCTCCGGGCTGCGGCGTGTACCCGCCGTTTTGGCGGATGCCGGGTTGTTTTGTACCGGGATGTGCTGATCCCCGAGCGGGAGACGCAGTTCGCCGCCGTGACCTTCCTGCTCCCTGACGACAGCGTCGTGCTGGCGTTCCGTGGGACGGACAGCACCCTTGTGGGCTGGAAGGAGGATTTCAACATGACCTTCCAGCAGACCATTCCCGCCCAGCTGCTGGCGCAGAGCTATGTCCGGGAGGTGGCGGCGGAGTACGGCGGAAAGCTGCGCCTGTGCGGTCACTCCAAGGGCGGCAATTTGGCGGTTTTTGCCGCGGCGAGAAGCTCGCCCATGCTGCAAAAGCGGATTGCGGAGGTGTACAACAACGACGGCCCCGGTTTTACCGACTATCTCATGGGCGACCCTGGGTATCTGGCTGTGGTGCCCCGGATCCAGACCTTTGTGCCCCAGTCCTCGGTGATCGGGATGCTTTTGGAGCATGAGGAGCCTTACACCGTGATCAAGAGCAGTCAGGTGAGCGTACTACAGCACGATTTGTATACCTGGGAAGTGATGGGGGCGCATTTTGTACCCATGGAATCCATCACTGCGGATTCCCGCTTTCTCAACCAGACCATCAAATCCTGGATCGCGGACATGGATACCCAGGAGCGAAACCGCCTGGTGGACGCCATGTTCGGCCTTTTGGGAACGGGCGGAATTGACAAGGCCCTGGATATTTTCCATCCCCGGAACATCCGCACCTATATCAAGACCTTAGGCAACGACCCGGAGACCCGGAAAATCCTCTCCGCCGAGTTCCAGAACCTGATGGAGGCGGCGAAGAAGACCCGCTCCCAACTGGTGGAGGCCAAATCCCTGGAAGCAACAGAGAATAAACAATGAACTTGATAACCCCAGACCCGTTGGGTCTGGGGCTATTTCGTGCCGAGTCGTGACTCTGAACAAATTGAGCGGTAATGACCAACCTGCTTCTGTCAGAATCCACAAAATGTCAGAAAAGGTTAATTTACTACTTTACAGCTTTAGCGTGATGAAGTATAATCCAACCATCAGATTTCGGCTGACCGCCGAAGGGAAAGGAAGAAATAAAAATGAAAAAGTGGATTGCTTTGATTTTGACCCTTGTGATGATGCTGTGCTGTCTTGCCGGCTGCGGCGGGAAAGCGGCCTCTGATTCCGACACGGCCTACGTCAAGAAGAACGGAAAGCTGATCGTCGGTATTACCGACTACGCCCCTATGGATTACAAGGACGACACCGGTGAGTGGACTGGCTTCGACGCGGAGTTCGCCCGGATGTTTGCCAAGGAGCTGGGCGTGGAGTGCGAGTTCTTCGTTATCGCCGACTGGGGTCAGAAGTTCTTTGAACTGGATTCCAAGAACATTGACGCCATCTGGAACGGCATGACCATCACCGACGAGGTGACCCTGAACACCAGCTGCTCCGAACCCTATGTGGTCAATGCCCAGGTGGTTGTCATGAAGTCTGACATGGTCGGCAACTATCCCGACACCGACAGCCTGAAGGGCCTGACCTTTGCCGTGGAAAGCGGCTCCGCCGGTGAGGCAGCGCTGCAGGATCTGGGCATCACCGACTATGTGGCGGTGCAGGATCAGGCGAAGGCGGTTATGGAAACCTCTGCCGGCACTGCTGACGCCTGCGTTATCGACATCACCATGGCCAATGCCATGACCGGCGAGGGCACCAGCTACGCCGATTTGGCCTCCGGCATCAGCCTGACCTCCGAGGAGTATGGCGTGGGCTTCCGCAAGGATTCCGACCTGACCGAGGCCTTCAATCAGTTCATGGACAAGTGCCTTGCCGACGGCAGCCTCCAGGCGCTTGCCGAAAAGTACAGCCTGACGCTGGCGGGTTAAATTGTAGGCATTCGGGGGCGGCGGTTTCGCCGCCCCCATCCATAGAAAGAGGTAGCCGTCATGTTTCTTCCGGTGACAATGGAGCTGCTTGGAGGCTTCTGGGAAACCGTTAAAATTTTTGTCTTGACCCTGGTGTTCTCCCTGCCGCTGGGACTGGTGGTTGCCTTCGGCTCCATGAGCCGGTTCCGCCCGCTGAAGCGGCTGACCCAGGGGTTTGTGTGGATCATCCGGGGCACGCCGCTGATGCTTCAGCTGATCGCCATTTTCTACGGCCCGGGGCTGATTTTCGGTGTCCACGGTCTGGGACGGTTTGAAGCCGTTATCGTGGCTTTTACCATCAACTACGCCTGCTATTTCTCCGAAATCTACCGGGGCGGCATTGAGAGCATTCCCCAGGGACAGTATGAGGCCGGACAGGTGCTGGGCATGACCAAGAGCCAGATTTTCTTCAAGGTGGTTCTGCTGCAGGTCATCAAGCGTATCGTTGCTCCCATGGGCAATGAGTTCATCACTTTGGTGAAGGATACCGCCCTGTCCCGGATCATTGCGATTTATGAGATTGTTTACGTTGGCGAGTCCTACATCAAGAAGGGGCTGATCTGGCCCCTGTTCTACACCGCCGTATTCTATCTGCTGTTCAACGGCATTCTGACGGTGTTGTTCGCCAAGCTGGAAAAGAAATTGGATTATTTCAGGGGTTGAGCCTATGCCGATTCTGGAAGTGAAAAACATTAAAAAGGGGTTCGGAGAAACCGAAGTGCTGAAGGGTGTCAGCTTCTCCATGGAGAGGGGTCAGGTGTTAGCCATCATCGGTTCCTCGGGAAGCGGCAAGACTACCCTCCTGCGGTGCCTGAATTTCCTGGAAACCCCGGATGAGGGGGAGATCTGGGTCAATGGAAAGCTGCTCACCGGGAAGAATCTTTCCGACGACCAAATTCGGCAGAACCGGCTTCACTTCGGGCTGGTGTTCCAGAACTTTAACCTGTTTCCCCAATACACTGCCCTGGAGAATGTGATGCTGGCACCCAGCCTTTTGAAAAAGGGCAGCCAGCCGGAGATTCGGGAGACTGCCATGAGCCTGCTGGGGCGGGTCGGCCTTTCCCACAAAGCCAATAACTACCCTTATCAACTGTCCGGCGGGCAGCAGCAGCGGGTTGCCATTGCCCGGGCGCTGGCGCTGCAGCCGGAGGTACTGTGCTTTGACGAACCTACCAGCGCTCTGGATCCGGAGCTGACCGGCGAGGTGCTTCGGGTCATTCGGGGACTGAAGGGCAAGGACAACACCATGATCGTTGTCACCCATGAGATGGAGTTCGCCCGTTCGGTGGCGGACGAGGTAATCTACATGGCGGACGGCATCATCGAGGAAGCCGGAACGCCGGAGGCGGTTTTCGGCAACCCCAAGAGCGAAAAGACCCGGAACTTCCTGCTGGGCGCGCAGAAGGCCCGGGACGGGCTGACGTAAAGTGAAAGATTCTGGATGTGAAAGAATCAGCAATTCGGGGGAGCTGCCCTGATGGGATATGTTGGAAAGAGCCGCCATTGCCGGGGGAGAAACCCTGAGCAATGGCGGCTTTCATACGAATTCTTGATTAAAAGATTTCATCAGCAGCGCAGGGATATTTGTGCAAGACAAGGCAGAGGAACGCCGCCATACTGTATGTATGGCAAGTGACGATAACGCTGTATTGCGCAAATAGACCAAGCTGATAGGAAAGATTGTAATCGAGAATTCGTATCAGTCACAGGCTGATCTGGTCGATGAGCGCCAGCTCGTCGCTGGTAAAGGTGGTATTCTGGGCGGAGCGAATGTTGTCCAATATCTGCTCCGGGCGGGAAGCGCCTGCCAGAACGCTGGTGACGACGCCATCCCGCAGCACCCAGCTCAGAGCCATCTGGGCCAGGGTCTGACCCCGCTGGGAAGCCAGATCGTTGAGCTGCCGGATCTGTTCCAGCCGCTCCGGGGTCAGGGCGCCGGCTTTCAGGAACCGACCGTCGGTCATGATGCGGCTGTCGCTGGGAATGCCCCGAAGGTAGCGGTCACTGAGCAGACCCTGAGCCAGAGGGGAGAAGGCAATGATGCCCTTGCCCAGCCGGGCGGCGGTATCCTTCAGGCCGTTCTTTTCAATGGTACGGTCAAAAATGGAGTAGCGGTTCTGGTTAATGACGAAGGGAACCTTCAGCTCCTCCAGTATGGCGGCGGCCTGCGCCAGCCGTTCCCCGTCATAATTGGATAAGCCGACGTACAGCGCCTTGCCGGAATGCACCGCTGTCGCCAGAGCGCCCATGGTCTCCTCCAGCGGGGTGTCCGGGTCGGGACGGTGGTGATAGAAGATGTCCACATACTCCAGCCCCATCCGCTTCAGGCTCTGATCCAGGCTCGCCAGAATGTACTTCCGGCTGCCCCACTCGCCGTAGGGGCCTGGCCACATATAGTAGCCCGCCTTGGTGCTGATAATCAGCTCATCCCGGTAAACACCCAGGTCGTCCCTGAGAATCTGACCGAAATTCCGCTCGGCGCTGCCGGCTTCCGGGCCGTAGTTGTTGGCTAGATCAAAATGGGTGATGCCCCGGTCAAAGGCCACACGGCACATTTTCCGCATGGTGTCGTAGCAGCCGGTGTCGCCGAAATTGTGCCACAGGCCGAGAGAAACGGCGGGCAGCTTTAAACCGCTTTTTCCGCAGCGGTTATAGGGCATGGTGTCATAGCGGGTTTCAGAAGCGATGTACATTTGTGTTACCTCCTTGCGGTTTGTGCGCTTATCGTACCTTTTTTTCCTGCAAATGTCAACGCCAAACCGATCCTAGGGCAACACCGCTGGGTGGGAACTGCGGGCTTCGGCAGATCTAAAGTCCCAATCGTGCAGTATGAAAAATGGGAAATACATCCAGTATTCCCGCATTTTTTCATACTTTCGCTTGCGTCAAAATCTCTTGCCGAATCTCCTCGCCCCATTATGCGGTATTGCCCTAGAAAATCAGGATTGATTGTTTCGTGGAAATGGTGTACCATAGTATCAGGAGGCGGTATTATGAGCAAGGTCGATACGCTGAAAGCGTGGGTGGCGGAAAGCCGCCGCATTGTGGCCTTTACCGGCGCAGGGGTGAGTACGGAATCCGGAATCCCGGATTTCCGGAGTGTAGACGGGCTGTACAATCAAAAGTTTGAATATCCGCCGGAGACCATCATCAGCCACAGCTTTTATGAGCGGAACCCGGCGTATTTCTTCCGGTTCTACCGGGAGAAAATGCTGCCCCTGGGTTTTGAACCCAACGTCACCCATCGGGTGCTGGCAAAGTGGGAGCAGGAGGGCAGGCTCTCGGCAGTGGTGACCCAGAACATCGACGGCCTGCACCAGAAGGCGGGGAGCAAAACCGTCTATGAGCTTCACGGCTCCGTTCTGCGCAACTACTGCACCCGCTGCGGAAAATTCTACCCCGCGGAATTTATCCGGGACAGTGTCGGAATTCCCCGCTGCACCTGCGGCGGCATCGTCAAGCCCGACGTGGTGCTCTATGAGGAAGGGCTGGATCAGAGTACGATTGAGAAAAGCGTCATGGCAATTCGGGATGCGGATATGCTCATTGTTATGGGCACCAGTCTGACGGTGTATCCGGCGGCGGGCTTTATCAACTACTACCGGGGCAGCCGTCTGGTGCTCATCAACCGGGACGCCACGCCCTACGATGACCGGGCCGACCTGGTGCTCCATGAGCGCCTGGGCGCTGTCTTTTCTCAGTTTGAATGAGAAAAAGGGGAAAACCATTCGGTTTTCCCCGCAGCGTGTAAAAAAGTCCCATAATAGCAATGTCATTGCGAACCAGCCCGCAGGCTGGTGTGGCAATCCCCTAAAACTACAGAAAAACTTCATGTTTTGCATGGAAAATGTTTGAAAATTGGGGGGATTCCCACGCCAGTATAGAGCACTGGCTCGGAATGACATGGTTTTTCGACAGCCTGAGGGGAAAACCATTCGGTTTTCCCCGTTTTTCATGCTTCCAACGTCAACGCTAGCTCGATTTCGTCTTCGTCCCGGTTTCCGGTTTCCCCAAAGCCGAGCCGCCGGTACAGGTGAAGGGCCGTGGTGTTGCGCTCATTGCAGGTCAGCACCACCTTCCGGGACGGCCCGAAGGGGGCGGTGGCGATGTAGGCAAGGCACTGCTGCAGCGCCTGGGTTCCAAATCCGTTTCCCTGATAGGCCTGATCAATCATCATGTGCCAGATGTTGTACTCCTTTAGATCGTAGTCGTAAATGACCATGACATAGCCCACCATGGTGTCTCCGTGGTAGATGCCAAAAGGGGTGCACTGGTGATAGTACACATAGGCCTGTGCCAGACTTCGGATGGGGTGGGACACAAAATCCTCCTGACCAGGGGCAAGCGTCAAGGCAAAGGCATCGAGAAAATTATCCTCGTCTATTCTTTTCAGCGTTACGGTATTCATGTGACAATCCTCCCGGATGCTATGTGATGACACTTCCAAGGCAGCGGCGGACTAATTGCGCTTGCGGCGCAGCTGACTAATCTTCCACTGGGAGTACAGCCGGAACACGGTGGAGGCAAGCAGGATGCCCACCGCCATAATGCCCGCGACAGCGGCGGTGTTCATGCCTTTGGAGGCGAACAGCTCCATCTCTCCACGAACAGCATAGTTCATGGAATAATAGACGCCCGCGCCGGGAATGAGGGGGAAAATGGAAACCACAAGGTAGGAAATGGCTGGATATTTCCGAATTCTTGCCATGATTTCCGAATACGTGGAGGCAAACAGGGCCGCCCAGAAGTAGGCGGGGATCTCCCCTAAGCCATATTTCAGCGCAAGACTGTACACCGCCCAGGAGAGAGCACCGCCGATGGTGCACAGCAGACCGCCGGGGCCGTGGATGTTGAACAGAATGGAAAAGCCCACGCATCCAATGCCCGCGAACACGCATTGAGCGGGGAGAGAATAGGCAATCGCCGCCGCGGATACAGGCGACCCCCAGAGCCGGCTGGTTAGGCTCCAGGCCGTCGCGGTTCCCAGAGCCAGGGCAACGGCAATCAGGAACACCTGAACGATCCGGTTGATGCCGGAATTGGTATCGCCGAAAATAATATCCCGCATGGCATTGGTGAACAGCAGTCCGGGCACCAGAATCATCAGCGCGCCGATGGTCACGGCGTCGGGATTATTGGCAATTCCCAGAGCCCCAAAGCCATAGGCCAGCATCGCCATCAGAAACGCGGGGACGATGGTACGGAAGAAAGGGTTGGTGTCCCGGCTGTCGAGGAACCGGGAGGCAAAGCCAACCAGAATGCCGCAGAGCCCGGCGCAGAGGCTGTCCAGCCAGCTTCCGCCGAACAGCAGGGCAAACCCGCAGGCACCCAAAAAGTAGCCCAGGTAGGTCACGGGCAGGGGATAGCTCAGACGCCTGGCGCGAGCCTCTTCCAGCCACTGCTGTGCCTCTTTTGGCTCTGGCTTGCGGCTGCAATAGGCTCGGCTGAGGGCGTTGAGCTTTTCCACCGCGTCCAGATCGTTGCCGTGGGAGCCGATGCGGCGCATCCGGGTAATGGGCGTGCCGTCCTCGGTCATGACCGTGACAATCAGGTAGTTGGGAATGGCGAAAACCTCTGAGGCAACGCCGTAGCTGCCGAGAACCCGGCTGACGCTTTCCTCCACCCGGAAGGTCTCCGCGCCGCACATAGCAAGCTCGTAGCCCAGATCCGTGGCAAGGTCGAGTAGAGTATTGTAATCCATGGGATTCCCCCAGTTCTTTTTTTGGTACAGTATACCACAATAATCGGAAAATACAAGGGCAACACCGCGCAATGGGAGCTGCGGGTTTCAGCGGATCTTTTGTCCCAATTGTTCAGTATGTAAAATGGGAAATACATCCCGTATTTCCCCGTTTTTCATATTTTTGCTTGTGTCAGAATCTCTCGCCGAATCTCCTTACCCCATTATGAGGTGCCGCCCAAGAAAAAACGCGCCAGAGAGACCACTGGCGCGTATCGATTATTTCCGCACGAAGAGAATGCCCAGGGTGTCCGGGCCGCAGTGGCAGGACACGGTGCAGCCGGCAAGGGTTTCGTAGATCTTGTCAAATTTCCCGTAGGTTTTCACCGCTTCCATCACGGCATCGTGGCATTCGTCGGAAACGGTGGTGTGGGTGACGAAGAGGGTGCCCAGATCCAGATCCTCCCGTCCGTCCAGCCGATCCTTGACGTAGTTCGCCAGGCACTTGGCGTACTTGCCCCGGTATTTCTTCACCACGACCATTTTGCCGTCCTTGACCTCAATGCAGGGCTTCAGGTTCAGTAAATTCGCGCCCAGCGCGGCGGCAGAGGAGCACCGCCCGCCTTTGACCAGATAGTCCAGCTTATCCACCAGGAAGCTGGCCTCCACTTTGGATGTAAAGGCGTCCAGAGCCTGCTTCAGCTCGTCCATGGAGGCGGCGGTTTTTGCCAGCTCGCAGGCCTTCAGCACCACCAGCCCCTGACCGGTGGACAGGTTCCGGGAATCCACAACCCGGACGTTGTCAAATTCCTGGGCCGCCAGGCAGGCGTTATTGTAGGTTGAGGAAAAGTCTGCACTGATGGTTACGTGGAGAACCCCGTCGTATTCTTCCGCGTACTGGGAGAAAACCTCCTGATATTCGCCAACACTTACGGCGGAGGTGGAACACAGGGCGCCGCCGGAGGCCACATGGGCGAAGATCTGGGCGGGGGTGATGGTCACGCCGTCCTTGTAGTCCTTCCCGTCCATGATAACCGTCAGGGGAACGAGGGTGATGTTGTAGGCTTCCAGAATTTCGGGCGACAGATCACAGGTGCTGTCGGCGGTGATTTTGATGTTCATGGCATATCTAACCTTTCATTGGATTGGCGATGGGATTGGTTCCCATCATAAAGCAGTTGGGCTGGGTATCCTGCTGCCGCAGATACGCCGCGCCCCAGTCCCGCATGGCAACCAAAATCGGCATGAGGCTGCGTCCGGTCTCCGTCAGGGAATACTCCACCTTGGGCGGGATGACGGGGTAGACCTCCCGGTGAACGAGCTTGTCTGCCTCCAGCTCCCGCAGCTGCTGGGTCAGCATTTTAGGGGTTGCCCCCTTGACCAGCCTGCGCAGCTGGGAGAAGCGAAGCGCTCCCTGGGACAGGTGCCAGAGAATCAGGGCCTTGTATTTCCCGCCGATGAGTGACAGCGTGGCTTCCACAGGGCAGTGATCGTCCATTTTGATTCCTCCGCGGTATCCAAAAGGAAAGTATGGCACATAATAGTGCATACTTGCTTTTTTGGTTCAGTATGCTAGAATAGTAGCACAAATTGTGGAAATAGTCAAGAAAGGGTTGGGAGGATCGTCCGTGAAACTGAAATTCAATGTCACCGGCATGACCTGCGCCGCCTGCTCCGCCCGGGTGGAGAAGGTGACACGGGGGGTGCCCGGTGTGAACAGGGCGGAAGTCAATCTCCTCGCCGGAACCATGCAGGTGGAAGCCCAAGGCCCGGAGGTGACCGACGCCATCTGCCGGGCGGTGGAGGACGCGGGCTACCATGCCGAGATTTCCGGCACGAAACGGGAGTCTCCGCCGGAGAAAGCCCCTGCGGAGGCTGCGCTGAAGGAAATGAAACGACGGATTGCGGGCAGCGCCGTCTGCCTGATTGTGCTGATGTATTTTACCATGGGGCACATGATCGGACTTCCGCTTCCCATGTGGTATCACGGTGTGGAGAACGCCATGGTTGCGGCGCTGCTGCAGCTGTTTCTAACATTGCCGGTGGTATACCTGAACCGGGTGTATTACAGCCGGGGGCTGAAAGCCCTCTGGCACCGGGCACCCAACATGGATTCTCTGATTGCCGTGGGTTCTCTTGCCGCCCTGGGCTACGGGATCGCGGCACTGTTTCGTATGGCCTACGGCATGGGTCATGGAGACTGGGAGCTGGTGAATAGCTACAGCGAAAGCCTGTATTTTGAATCCGCCGCCATGATCTTGACCCTGATTACCCTGGGGAAATACCTGGAAACCCGTGCCAAGGGCAAAACCGGCGATGCCATCCGGGCGCTGATGGACTTAAGCCCCAAGATCGCATCTATCCGTCGGGACGGACAGATCGTTCAGATGCCCGTGGAACAGGTGGCGGTAGGGGACACGGTCATCGTCCGCTCCGGCGGCAGCATTCCCGTGGACGGGACGGTGCTGGAGGGCAGGGCGTCCGTTGACCAAAGCGCCCTCACCGGAGAAAGCGTGCCTGTGGAAAAAGGCCCCGGGGACACGGTGGCGGCAGCCACCGTCAACCGGGAGGGCTACCTGGAATTTCGGGCGGACAAGGTGGGGGAGGACACCACCCTGGCTCAGGTCATCCGGGTGGTGGAGGAAGCCGGCGGCTCCAAAGCTCCCATCGCCAGGCTGGCGGACAAAATCGCGGGCATCTTCGTCCCCGTGGTCATGGGCATCGCCGCCGTAACCTTTGGGGGGTGGATGATCGCGGGCTACGGTCTGGAATTCTCCCTGAACTGCGCCATATCCGTACTGGTGATCTCCTGCCCCTGCGCTCTGGGACTGGCGACGCCGGTGGCGATTATGGTGGGCACTGGGCGGGGCGCTCAGATGGGCGTGCTGTTCAAGAACGCGGAGGCGCTGGAAAACCTGCACCGGGTGGACACCGTGGTGCTGGATAAGACCGGCACCCTCACCACCGGCGCTCCCGAGGTCACGGACATCCTGCCTTGCGGCGTCAGCGGGGAGAAGCTGCTGGAGATTGCGTCCGCGCTGGAAAGCAAATCCGAGCACCCCTTTGCCAGGGCGATTCTCAAAAGAATGGGCAGCCGCGCCTACCCGGCGGCGGAGGATTTCGAGACCCTCCCGGGCCGGGGCGTCGCCGGTACGGTTCGGGGTACCCGGTATTACGGCGGCAACGGGCGGCTGATGCAGACCCTTGGCGTCCGGGTTCCGCCTCTGCCGGAGCTGTCCGGGCAGGGGAAAACGCCATTGTATTTTGCCGAAGAAAACGGAACCTACCTCGGCGCCATTGCCGCTGCCGATGTGCTGAAGCCGGATTCTCAGACCGCTGTCGCCGCAATGAGAAAATTGGGGCTTGACGTGGTGATGCTGACAGGCGATAATGAAGCTACCGCAAAGGCCATCGCCGCCCAGGCGGGCATCGCTCATGTGGTGTCCGACGTGCTGCCCACCCATAAGGCCGAAACCGTGGTTCAGCTTCAGAAGCAGGGACACCGGGTGCTCATGGTGGGCGACGGCATCAACGATGCGCCGGCTCTGGTCACGGCGGATGTGGGCATGGCCATCGGGGCGGGGACGGACATCGCCATGGAGTCAGCGGACGTGGTGCTGATGAACGGCTCCCTGACCGCCGTCAGCAGCGCGGTTGCCTTGAGCAAAGCGACCATTCGGAACATCCGCCAAAATCTGTTCTGGGCATTTTTCTACAATACCCTGGGCATTCCCATCGCGGCGGGCGCTTTGTATCTGCCCCTGGGGCTGAAGCTCAGCCCTATGCTGGGAGCGGCTGCCATGAGCCTGAGCAGCGTGTTCGTGGTGACCAACGCACTTCGGCTGCGCTTTTTTCAGTCAAATACCGCCCCTGCGGCAGCGGAGGCGAGATTAACCCATACGGAGGAGGACAAAACAGTGAAAACGGTTATCAGAGTCAACGGAATGATGTGCAATCACTGTAAGACACGGGTGGAGAAGGTCTGCAAGGCCGTCCCCGGGGTGGAAGAGGCCGTGGTGGATCTGGAGGCCAAAACCGTCACCGTGACCGGCAATGCCGATGTGGCTGCGATCAAGCAGGCCATCACCGACGCGGACTATGAGGTAGTGGAATGAGAGAGGATTTTTGGCTTGATTCCTGTGGCGCAGGGAGAATTCACGGCTGTCGGTGGCTGCCGGAGGGCGCGCCCAAGGCGGTTTTGCAAATTGTCCACGGCATCGCGGAATTCATCGAGCGGTATGACGGCTTCGCCGAATTTCTGACCCGGAGAGGCTTCCTGGTGGTGGCGGAGGATCACATGGGTCACGGACAGTCCATCGGCGTCGATGGCGTCCAGGGCTACTTTACCGGCGGCTGGTTCAACGCCGTGGCGGACAGCTACCATGTGCTGGAAATGACGAAGGCGGAATATCCCGACCTTCCTTACATCCTGTTCGGTCACTCCATGGGCTCTTTCATGGCGCGAACCATTCTGTGCAAATACCCCGACAGCGGCATTGACGCCGCGATCCTCTGCGGCACTGGCTGGCAGCCGGCGATGGCTCTGCCCGTCGTCCTCAAGGTCGTGGAGGGCGAGTGCAAAAAGGTGGGGGAGACGAAGCCCAGCGAGCGGCTTCAGAAGCTGGTGTTCGGCGGCTACAACAAAAAGGTGGAGCACCCCCGCACGGAATTCGACTGGCTGACCCGGGACGACAAGATCGTGGACGCCTACATCGCCCATCCCCTGTGCGGTTTTACCGCCTCTGCCGGACTGCTGCGGGATATGCTGACCGGCATCCAGTACATTGAACAGCCGAAGAATCTTGCCGCCATGCGAAAAGACCTGCCGGTATTTTTCATCGCCGGTGGGGATGATCCCGTGGGCCGCTACGGCAAGGGCGTTCGGAAATCGGCGGACGCCTTCCGCAAGGCGGGGATGACGGACGTGGATGTACATATCTATCCCCTGTGCCGCCACGAGCTACTCAACGAAATCAACAAGGACGAGATCTACGGCGACATCCTGCAATGGTTGTCTGCCCATGTGAAAAAAACAGTGCCTGCGGCCGAATAAGTCCGTTTTATTGGACAGATAGCGCGCTAAAATAGAGCCACCAACCAGGAAGAAAGGTGGATGACTATGTTTCAGATGCGCAATGTGGGTGGACACGTTCAGGTTTATGACAGAAGCGGCAAGTTCCTGTTCTCGGCGGATACCGAGCGGGAGGCCAGAGAGGAATTGGAGCGAGATGCGGAATCTGCGGCTTGATCTATGCTACGACGGCACCCGTTACCGGGGTTGGCAGCGCCTGCCCGGGCGGGAGGATACCATTCAGGGCAAGCTGGAGACGGCGCTTTCCCGGATTCTGGAGCAGCCCATCGAAGTCAGCGGCAGCGGTCGCACCGACGCCGGGGTTCACGCCCTGGGGCAGGTTGCGAATTTCCACTGTGACAGCACGATGGAGGCGGCGGAAATCCTCCGACAGTTGCGCCGGTATCTTCCCGAGGACATCGGCATATACTCCTGTGTGGACGTGCCGCCCCGGTTCCACGCCCGCTTAAATGCCCGAGCGAAAACCTATCGCTACCGAATCTGGAATTCGGAGCAGCCCTGCGTGTTCCAGCGGCGGTATGTGGCGGTGATGCCGGAACGGCTGAACCTGGACGCCATGATGCAGGCGGCGGAGCGGCTTGTGGGAGAGCACGATTTTTCCGCCTTTTGTGGCAACGCCAAAATGAAGAAGTCCACTCTCCGACGGCTGGACGTTATCGACATCCGGCGCCAGGGGGAGGAGATTCTCCTGGACTTTACGGGAAACGGTTTTCTTTACAACATGGCGCGGATCCTCACCGGCACCCTGGTGGAGGTCGGCTGGGGGGAGCGCGACCCCAAACGTGTGGATGCGCTGTTCGGCGGCAAACGGGAGCAGGCCGGATTTCTGGCGCCTGCCCAGGGACTGTGCCTGATGGAGGTTATATATTGAATATTCAGATTTTCGGAAAAAGCAAATGCTTCGACACCAAAAAGGCGGAGCGGTATTTCAAAGAGCGGCGGATCAAATTCCAGTCCGTCGATCTGAAGCAATACGGTCTGTCCGGGCGGGAATTTGACAGCGTCCTGCGGGCGGTTGGCGGCATCGACAAGATCATCGACTGGGAGGGGAAGTCCCCGGAGATCACCCTTATGAAGTATATGGACGACCCCAAAGCCAAAGAGGATAAGGTGTTCGACCACCCCGAGCTTATGAAAACCCCCATCGTGCGAAACGGCAGGCAGGCCACGGTTGGGTACTGCCCGGAGATCTGGGCAACGTGGGAATAATCCCGAAATCCTTTGACACAAAAGCGGTTCTCCGAAAGGAGAGCCGCTTTTTTGACATTTTTTGCTTTTATCTCTTGCGATTTTCACAAAAAAGTGGTATGCTGGGAGGACAACATGACCAAATTCCTTGACTGGCTGAACACCATCGTCTGGGGTGCCCCGGCGCTGGTGCTGATTCTGGGCGTGGGCCTGTTTTTGAGCCTGCGGCTGCGGTTTGTCCAGCTGACCCTGTTTCCCCGGGCGGTGCGGGAGTTTTTCGCCAAGCTCCGCCCCGGTAAAAAGCGCGGGGACGGTGTGTCACCTTTTCAGGCGCTGTGCACGGCGCTGGCGGCTACCGTGGGCACCGGGAATCTGGTGGGCGTTGCCGGGGCGATCTGCCTGGGCGGTCCCGGAGCCATATTCTGGATGTGGGTCTGCGGGCTTCTCGGCATGGTCACAAAATACGCGGAGGTGACTCTGGCGCTGCGCTACCGGGTAAAAACCGGGGACGGCTATGCGGGCGGGCCGATGTATGTGATCACCCGGGGCCTTGGGCAGCGGTTTACCCCTCTTGCCAAAGCCTACTGCCTGTTCGGCGTCGTCGCCGCCTTCGGCGTGGGAAACGCGGCGCAGATCAACGCGGTGATCTCCGGCGTCAACGGCGTTTTGACCCGGTTCGGCGGAGTGGAAACCCGGCTGGGCAACTTTCTGATGGGGCTGGCTCTGGCGATACTGATTGGAGCCACGGTTCTCGGCGGGGCGAAACGGATCGGGGCGGTGGCAGAACGGCTGGTGCCCTTTGTCTCTGCCGCCTACATTCTGCTCTGCGCCGGGGTGTTGATTTTCCGGTGCCGGGCGCTGCCTGGAGCCTTCGCTGCCATTTTGGAGGGAGCGTTTTCTCCCCGGGCGGTCACCGGCGGCGCACTGGGTTCCGCCTTTCAGGCGCTGCGGGTGGGCTGCAGCCGGGGGGTGTTCACCAACGAAGCCGGGATGGGTACAGCGTCCATTGCTCACGCCTCCGCGGAGGTCTCCCACCCGTCGGAACAGGGATTGATGGGCATGATCGAGGTGTTTCTGGACACCATCCTCATCTGCACCCTGACGGCGCTGGTGATTCTCGTCAGTGGCGTGCCCATTCCCTACGGCGTGGATGTGGGCGGGGAGCTGACGACTAGGGCCTTTGCCTCTGTTTACGGCAGTTTCGCTTCTTTATTTCTGGCGGCGGCACTGGCCTGCTTTGCCTTTGCCACAGTGCTGGGCTGGGGGCTGTATGGGGCGCGGTGCGCTCAGTTCCTCTTCGGCACCAGGGCTTGGAAGCCCTTCGCTTTTGCCCAGACCGCTGCCGTTGTCATCGGCGCGTGCATGGACACCGGCGCGGTATGGTCGGCGGCGGAGACCGTCAATGGCCTGATGGTCATTCCTAATTTGATTGCGCTGGCGATGCTCACCGACGAGGTGGTTCGCCTTACAAAAGAATATCAAAAATCCGGCGGAACAGCCGCCGGTGGAGGTAGTTATGCAAATATCCATCAACGCAAATCGGTGTGAGCCCTCTCCCATGCGGAAATTCCATCCCTACGCAGTGGAGGCCGAGAAGCAGGGCAAAAAAATCTATCACCTGAATATCGGTCAGCCCGACCTGCCCACACCCCAGGCCTACTTTGACGCGGTGCGGAGCTTCGACCGGAAGACCCTGGCCTATGCGGAATCCCCGGGAATGCCCGTCCTCATCGACGCGGTGCGGGGCTATTATCACGAGCTGGGCGTGGATTTGGAGCCAAACGACGTGCTCATTACCACCGGCGGCAGCGAGGCTCTGCTGATGACCTGCCTGAGCATTCTCGATCCCTATACTGAGGTCATCATTCCCGAGCCTTACTACCCCAACTATACCACCTTTGTCCATGCGGCGGGCGGCGTCATCCGCGCCCTGCCCACCAACCCCTGGGAAGGCTATCGCTACGCCAAGCGGGAGCGGATCGAGAGCCTGATCACCAAGAACACCCGCGCCATCCTGATCACCAACCCCGGCAACCCCACCGGCGTGGTGCTGGATCAGGCGGAGATGCGGATGATCACCGACATCGCCAAGGAGCACAATCTGTATCTCATCTGCGACGAGGTGTACCGGGAATTCTGCTACGACGACAAATTCGGCGTGCCCACCATGGCCCACTTCCGGGATATTGACGAAAACCTGGTCATCATTGACTCCGCGTCCAAGCGGTTCTCCGCCTGCGGCGCCCGGGTCGGCTGTGTGGTGACACGGAATAAGGAACTGCAGGCGGCGCTGCTGAAGTTCTGCCAGTCACGACTGTCCGTCGCCACCATCGACCAGATCGGCGCGGCGGCGCTGTACAGCGTCGGTCAGGACTTCTTCCGCCAGAGCAAGGAGGAGTACCGCCGTCGCCGAAACACCGTGGTATCCAGACTGCGCCAGATTCCCGGCGTGGTGGTGGAGGAGCCTATGGGGGCGTTTTACCTGATGGCGAGCCTGCCGGTGGACGACACGGACAAGTTCCAATATTGGCTGCTGGAGCACTTCGACTACCAGGGGGATACCGTGATGTTTGCCCCCGGCGCGCCTTTTTATGAAACTCCCGGCAAGGGCATCAACGAAGTGCGCATCGCCTACGTACTGAAGCAGGCGGATCTGGAGCGGGCCATGGACGTGCTGGCGGCCGGAATCTCCGAATACCAGCGCCAGGTGATGCACCTGACTCCCGCCGCCGCGGACGAGCCGTCAAAATCCCGATAAAAAAACAATCATCCGCCGGATAAGCTGGAAACATGGCTTATCCGGCGGAATTTTCTGCTTTCTTTTCTCCATTTCGGACAATGCTTCGACTGCTTGCCCGGAAGAAAAGTGGTATAGTGGCGGCAAACCGGGAAAGGAGAAGAGATCATGCGAAGAAGTATTTTGATCACGTTGATGACCCTTGGAATCCTGCTGTTTGCCGCGCCCCGGGCGCAGGCGGCGCAGACCGGTTCCATCCGGGTCGAGACGGCGGCGGGGGAAGGGACAGCTGTGACGCTGTACCACGCGGGAACGCCGGTTTCAAGCGGCTATCGGCTGGACGAGGTGTTCGGCGGGGGACTGGTACGGTGGGGAGACCTCCCCTCCGAGGCACTGGCGTCCTGGCTGGCGGAGCACGCCGGCGCGGCGGGGAACACAAAGAAAGCAAAAGAGGATGGCAGTGCGGATTTTCTCGATCTGGAACCGGGGCTGTACCTTGTGACCCTGACGGAAAACGCCAGGAGAACCGATGCCTTTGTCGTGGAACTGCCCTATGAGGATATTTGGCAGATCACGGTTCGATCTGAGGAGAATCAAACGCAGCCCCCACCCACCGGCCAGAGCGCCGCGCCCTTTTTGGCGGCTGCGGGAATGCTCCTGTCCGGAATCGGGCTGCTGGCGGTGCGAAAAAAACGAATATAAATAATCTCTTTCCCCCGTCCCGAAGGGCGGGGGAAATTCCTGTTTCTGGGAGAAAGCTCAGATAGCCGCTGAAAAAGGGAACGATTCAATGCCGCCAGCGCTGCGCCTTGGCTGAAGCGGACAGATGCAGCGTTTATGCTGATTGTACAAACCAGAAACAAATAATTCACAATATTGCACAATTCACTTTCCTAAACCGACAAATCTTTGGCGGGAATATGCCTTGCATTGAAGTGCCCAGGGTGGTATGATACCCGAGATTGCGGGATGGCTTTCGGATCCCGGATCGGCATTTCGATTAGGAAGGCGTTTTGCTATGGAAACATATCTGCTTTGCCTGGCTGCGGCTCTGGTAGGAGGTCTGCTCATGACCCGTCTGACCCGGCTGGTGCATCTACCTGCCGTAACCGGCTATCTGGTAGCCGGATTGCTCCTTGGCCCTTATTTTTTGGGCGCGCTGAAAATTCCCGGGTTCGGCTTTAACACCCTGGAGCAGGTCAGCGCCCTGAGCATTATCAGCCAGACCGCATTGGGCTTCATTGCCTTTGCCATGGGCAATGAGTTCCGGCTGAGCCAGCTGCGCACCATCGGCTCACGGGCCATTATCATCGGCATTTTGCAGGCAGTCGTTACCACCGTGCTTGTGGACGCGGTGCTTCTTCTGCTGCATCTGTTCTTCCCTGATATGATTTCCGTTTCCTGCGCCATCACCCTGGGCGCCATTGCCGCCGCCACGGCGCCTGCCGCGACCATGATGGTGGTGAAGCAGTACAAGGCCGATGGCCCCATGACCCGGCTGCTGATGCTGGTGGTCGCCCTGGATGACGCGGTGGGTCTGCTCCTGTTCTCCGTTTCCTTCGGCGTGGCGACTGCCCTGTCCAGCGGGGAGGTCAGCGTTCTGGCTGTCGTGGTGGAGCCGATTGTGGAGATCGTTCTTTCCCTGGCGCTGGGCAGCTTTATGGGACTGGTGCTGCACTGGGTGGAGCGGTTCTTCCACTCCCGCAGCAAGCGAATGTCCCTGTCTGTGGCCTTTGTGATGCTCACTGTGGGGCTGAGTATGCAGGAATTTCAGATCGGCCCTGTGCACTGCAGTTTCTCCCTTCTGCTGGTGTGCATGATGACCGGCACCATTTTCTGCAATGTCTGCCCTACTTCCGAAGAGCTGATGGAACGCGTAGACGGCTGGACGATGCCGCTGAACATTCTGTTCTTTGTCATCTCCGGCGCGGAGCTGGACTTACAGGTGTTGTCCCAGCCCGTGACGCTGGTCGTGGGCATTGTCTATATCCTCGCCCGCTCCATGGGTAAATACTGGGGCGCGAACCTGAGCTGCCGCATCACCAAGGAGCCAAAGCCCATTGTGGATCATCTGGGTATTACCCTGCTGCCCCAGGCGGGCGTTGCCCTGGGCATGGCTCTCACCGCCGCGACCCTGCCCGACGGCGCGCTGGCTCGGAATGTGGTGCTGTTCGCGGTTCTGGTGTATGAGCTGGTTGGCCCCGCGTTGACCAAGCGCTCTTTGCTGGCGGTGGGCGAGATCAAGCCCGAAGGCCGCACCAGCGCCCGGAAGCACAACGAACCCAAGACGGTGAAATCATAGCTCCCACACGTCCCCATTTTCCCAAAACGGGAAATGGGGACGTGGTTTTTTTTGACGCTTTCGTCTTGAAAGTTCCAAATAGTTGTACTATAATAAAATAACGCGTAACGGAGAATAGCGGCGGGCAGGATTCTGCCCCGCCGAAGAAAAAGGAGGATCTGACAATGAACATTCTCGTGACCGGCGGTGCCGGGTATATCGGCTCCCACACCTGCGTGGAGCTGCTCAACAGCGGCTACGGCGTGGTGGTCGTGGACAACCTGTGCAACGCCAACCCCAAGAGCCTGGAGCGGGTGAAGACCATCACCGGCAAAACCGTCAAATTTTACGAGGGCGATGTCCGGGATGAGGCGCTGCTGCGGAAGATTTTCGTGGAAAATGACATCGCCGCCGTCATTCACTTTGCCGGACTGAAGGCAGTGGGGGAATCTGTTGCACAGCCCTGGCGTTATTACGACAACAACCTGAACACCACCTTGGTATTAACCAAGGTTATGGGGGAGGCCGGCTGCAAGAGGATCATATTCTCCTCCTCCGCTACCGTCTATTCCGGCGACAACGACATGCCCCTCCGGGAAACCAGCCGCACCGGCAACTGCACCAATCCCTATGGCTGGACCAAGTATATGACCGAGCAGATTCTCTCCGGCATCGCCTACGCCGACAAGGAATGGAGCGTCACGCTGCTGCGCTACTTCAATCCCATCGGCGCCCATGAGAGCGGCCTCATCGGCGAGGATCCCCGGGGCATTCCCAACAATCTGATGCCCTACATCACCCAGGTCGCCATCGGCCGCCGGGAAAAGCTCAGCGTTTATGGCGACGACTACGACACACCTGACGGCACCGGCGTCCGGGATTACATCCATGTGGTGGATCTGGCAAAGGGTCATGTCTCCGCCGTGAAATACACCGTGGAGCATACCGGCTGCGAGGTGTTCAACCTGGGAACCGGCGTGGGCTACAGCGTGCTGGATATGGTGCACACCTTCGAGAAGGCCAACGGCGTCAAGGTTCCCTACCAGATCGTAGGCCGCCGTCCCGGCGATCTGCCCACCTGCTATGCCGATCCCGCCAAGAGCGAGAAGATTCTGGGCTGGAAGGCGGAGAAGAATCTGGAGGATATGTGCCGGGATTCCTGGAACTGGCAGAGCAAGAACCCCATGGGTTACGGCGAGTAACGCCCCGTAATACAGCATTACGCCCGGTTCGGCATATGCCGAACCGGGCATCGTTTTTTGAAATAGCGCTGGTTTACTCAATTCTGCACCCTATGGTGGACGCCGGGACTGTTGGGGGTCAGCGGGGCGAAGGTATAGCCGTTGTTTAGACCCCAGATGAGAATATCCTCCACCGCGTCCACGCTGAAGCTGTGGATGTCATGCTGCAGCACTACGGACACCGGATTCCGGGTGACGCCCTCAATCACGTTGTCAAACACCGTCTGGGCCTTTTTCGCGCCGCCGGCATCGTTGCTGTCCACATTCCAGTCGAAATACTGAAATCCCGCGTCCTGTACCGCTCGGGTCAGCAGCGTCATCAGTCCCTCGCTGGTTTCTCGGCTGACGGTATTGGAGCTGCCGCCGGGAAAGCGCATCAGGGTGGTTTTGATTCCAGTGTTTTGGTAGATCACATCCTGCATGGCGAACAGATCGGCAAAGAAGGCCTCCGGGCTGGCATAAATCTGGGCATAATCGTGGGATACCGTGTGGATGCCGATGCTGTGACCCCGTTCCACGATCTCCTTCATCATCTCGCCGCAGCCCCGGCTCGTGACAAAGAAGGTGGCCTTCACGCCGTAGCTGTCCAAAATATCCAGCAGCCGCTCCGTTTCCGGGCCTGGGCCGTCGTCGAAGGTCAGATAAATGGTCTTGTTCTCCGGCCATACGGTCTGGGGGCGCTGCGCTGCTGTCACCTCCACCCTCCGGGTGACGGTAGTCGTGTTCTCAAAACCGTCGCTGACGGTGTAGGTCACGGGATAGACACCTGGGGTAAGCCAATCCACCTCACCCTCCACCTGAACGTGCTCCGTCAGATCGCCGTCC
The DNA here is from genome assembly GCA_029100605.1 of Bacillota bacterium. Taxonomy (GTDB): domain Bacteria; phylum Bacillota; class Clostridia; order Oscillospirales; family Oscillospiraceae; genus Faecousia. The sequence continues at coordinate 43,102 of JAQXPK010000142.1, forward strand.
ACATTGTCCCTGGCTGCATACCCCGGCTCCGTGTAAAACACGCCGGTGGGGATGGCATAGTGCTCGCCCCCGGTCAGGGTGATTTCCGGGGGAATTGGGTCATAGAAAGGAATCTCCCGCTGGGCATAGCCCGGGTTTCCGGAGGAATCCGTCACTGCGTAGAGGATTTTCCCGTATTGCTCTGTTCGGACGACCCGATCCGTAATGTCGCCGTCGTGGTTGTCCACGGCCCGGTAGCCGGCCTCCTCGTAGGGCGTCCCGGGAATCAGCGAACCTTCCGGGTCGGGGGTCAGGAAGATCTCCGGGCACACGGTGTCCACGATCCGGACAACCCGCTGCGCCTGGGCGTGAAGCCCCCGGTAGTCCGCCAGATAGGTCAGTGTGTATTTTCCCGGTGTTTTCTCGTCCACACTGCCCTGAATGCTGACCCGGGCATCCTTGGGCGTGAAGCCATCCCGGCAGAGAAGCGAACCCCGCAGGCAAAGAACCGCCCCCGGCTCCTGAAAGCGTCCGCCGTATTCGATATTGACTTCCGGTTCCCCCTTCAGCTCCAGTTCCAGGGTGAACCGGTTCACACCGAAAACGACCACAGCTGCCGCGACGAAAAGTGCCGCCAGAATCGCCAGAGCGCCCAGTATCCAGTTCCAACAACGCCCTCTCGGCGGTTTGAAAACCCCTTCGTACATGTTTCTCCCTCTTCTGCTGTGTTCCCCTAGTTTACATAACTATACTACATTCTATGCGGAATGGGAAGGGGGTTTTGAAAATATTTTAGGGCAGCGCCGCATAATGGGGCAAAAGATCCACTGAAGCCCGCAGCTCCCATTGCGCGGTATTGCCTTCGGAAAAACCAGGCCGTCCGTTATCGGACGACCTGGCGCCATTTCTTTGTTATGCCAGCATGGCGATCAGCTCCGGCAGCACCGGCTCGAATTTCACGCCGTACCAATGGGACGGCGCAGCCGCCGTGTTTTCAATACAGCGGTAGGTAAAATCGGCGGCGATCCGGACTGCGTCATAGATTTCCTTTCCCCGCAGCAGCACTCCGGTAAAGGCGGCGGCAAAAATATCCCCTGTGCCGTGGCAGCCCCCGCCAATTCGCCGGTGACGGTAGGATCGGATGCGCTCCTGCTCCCGCAGAAGCACGCCGGTCTGTCCGTCCCCAAAGTCCGCGCCGGTGAGCACCACGCACCTGTGGTTCAGCCCCTTCAGAAGCCGGAGTTCATCTTGTTCGCTCTGCCCATAGGGAAGCCCGGACAGAATGGCGGCTTCCGTCACGTTGGGCAGAAGGATGTCCGCCTTGCGGCACAGAAGGCCGATTTGCCTTGCGTAGGCATCATCGAACCCGGCGTACAGCTTCCCATGATCTGCCATAGCGGGATCGACAATGGTGATTCCGCCGGGAGCCAGAAGGCGATCCATAATCTCGCCCGCCGCCTCCACTGCCGCCAGGCTGCCCAGGTATCCCACCAGAATGGCGTCGAAGGTGATTCCGTTGTCCAGCCAGTGGTGCCAGATGTCGGAAAGCACTCCGTCAAAATGTGCCGCCGCGGGCTTCCCAAATCCCCCGGTGTGTGTGGACAGCAGTACGGTGGGGAGAATGCAGGTCTCCAGGCCGCAGGCGGACAGAATGGGCAGCGCCACCGTCGTGGAACACTGTCCGACGCAGGAGATGTCCTGAATGGTCAAAATCCGCCGGTACATATCAATCCTCCACATCCATGTCCAGCCCAAGCTCTCTCGGGCGGAAGCGGGGGCAGACGTTTTCCGAGGTGACGATGACGGAGGCAGCCAGCATGGCACCGATTTCGCAGGCTTCCTTCAGGCGCTTGCCGTAAGTCAAGCCGATGGCGGCTCCGGCACAGAAGGAGTCCCCGGCGCCGGTGGTGTCCTTCACTTCTACGTTTCGGGCGGGACAGTAGCCGCTGTCCCCCTGCGAGCTGGCGTACACCGCCCCCTCCGCGCCCATGGTCACGATCATGGCAGGAATCTGCGCCGCACGCACCTTTTCTGCGATAATGGGGATCATCTGCTGCGGCGTTTTCCCGGAATAGTCGTCGGAAAACAGAATACCCGCCTCTTGAAGGTTGCAGACGAAGCAGTCGGTAGATTGCAGAAAGTCCCGACGCTCCAGGGCAATGCTCATGTTGGCGACCACGGCATAGACGGGCTTATGATACTTCTGGGCAAGGCGGAAGGTGCGCTTGACAATGTCCTTGTCCATGTCGATTTCAATGACGATGCTGTCGGCGTTGGAGAAAATCTCGTCGCCCTGCTGATCCAGAATGTCCGCAATGGGTAAAAGGTTCGGGCGCTTGGAAATGGAGGCAGCCACATCTCCATCGTTATTGAACACCGCCAGCCATGTGCCCATGCCATCCCGGGTCTGGCGGATATAATCGGTGTTGACCCGATGGCTTTTCAGCTTGCGGATCACGTCCGCGCCGGTGCCGCTTTCGTCCACCAGACTGACGAAGGTTGGTCGCAGCTCGCAGTTGGCGATGTCCTCTGCCACATTGCGACCCACGCCGCCGTGGATCTGCTCCACATTTCCCACGTTACGCCCGGTGGGAATGAAGGATGACTGGGGATAGCCCTTGATGTCCACGAACACCGCGCCGATGACCACCATGCCCATAACGATGCCCTCCCAATTTCCTGTCTATGGGGATTCTGCACATTTTATACCATAACCAACCGGGAATTGCAAGGGTTCGCCGGGAATTTCCCGCTAAGGGCGCGGTTTGACTTCCACCCGGGAAAACCGTATCATCATGGATGACCCCTTAATAGACGGGGAGAATTTCATTGAACCGCCAAACGGCGAAATTACTGCGCTCCTGTAGTATCCCGATAAACTCATTCTGCTTTTGATTTTGGTTGACGGCACGCGCATTCCATTGTATAATAAAACAAACATTTGCACAAAGGAGGCGGCGCGGTGGATACGAACCGGATGAAAAAAGCAACGGAATGGTTTTACAGCACCGTCTTTCACGATGAAGCCATCGCGCCAAGGCAGGCTTCCCGGAAGCTTCCGCCTCTGCTCCGGGCTGCCCGCTCCCTGGAAAACGGAACGGCGGGCAGCTGGCAGTCCCGGGAAAGCATCTTTCTCAAGCAGGCGACTCTGCTTGCCGATTACACCGATGACGCTGTTTATTCCGGACAGGTGATTCGCTACTATCCCACGTATCAATCCCTGACGGACGAGGAGCTGCGGGGCTACTTTTCCTGGCGGACGAAGCTGCGCAACGGACAGATGGAAAAAACCCAGCTGTCCTATGCATTCCTGTATCTCTATGAGTTGATCAACCAGATCGGAGTTTCCGACCCCATGGACGGCTACCAAAAGCTGAAGGCTTTTCGGGATACCTATGGGCAGCTGGACGACGCCGTGCTGCCTTACCTGAAGCAGTGGCTGGAGGATTACGTCATTTACTACGGCCTTGACCCCGCGCTGCTGGCGGATACGCCCCGGGTGAAGCTGGACAACTGCATTGCAATTCTGGATCAGGTGGAGAGCCAGCCGCCGGAGAAGGTGATGTACGCGGTCAAGCAGCTGGCTCCCAAATGGCTGAGCCGTTCCCGATTCTACGCGGACAATCCGTCCGACTGCGATGCCGTTATCGTAAGGGTGCTGCGGCGGATCTCTGCCCACTGTGCCGCCCGGTGCAAAAAAAGCATGGTAGAGCAGTATTTCGGCGTTCTGGAGCAATACCAGGCGTGGCTCTTCCGCTCCGCCGTATTCTACGACCGACGGAAAAAGGAGAATCGAAAGTACGCTGTGGACGAGCGGTGCGTGTACCGATGCCGAGGCGGACTGTGGACGGTTTGGCAGCATCCATATGCCCTTGGCAGACCCAGCCCGGAGCTGGAGAACCTGATGAAAACCATAGATTCTGTGATGCGGGAAGCCTTCGGCTACGGTCATCCGGTGAAGCCCGGCTTGCAGACCAAGTGGATTATCAAGGCCATCCAGGAAGAAGTTCAGGCTCTGCTGGCAGAAAAGAAAGCCGCCGAGGCCAGAAAGGTCACCATTGATCTGTCCCGCCTGGACAAAATCCGCCGGGACGCCGCCATCACCCAGGAGAAGCTGACCGTGGAGGAGGAAACGGAGGAACCGGAGCCTCCACCCGTTTCCCCGGCCTGGGAAGCGGCGGAGCCGGTAGGGGAGTGCCCCCTCCAGCCGGCGGAGTACCGGCTGGTGCAAAGCCTGCTCTACGGAAGATCCCTGGACTGGGTGTCCAAAGAGGGACACCTTCTGTCCGTCCTGGTGGACGGCGTCAACGAAAAGCTCTATGATGTATTTCAGGATTCCGTCCTGGATGACCAGCCCCGGCTGGTGGAAGACTATATCGATGATCTGAAAGAGATGGTGCGTCCATGAAAATCCCCAAGAGAATTGCGCAGACTTTAATGAACTCCCTGAAGGGCGGCGTTGTGCCCCGGGTTGGGCTGTCCTACATCACCGTTGGGCGGAAGGCGGAGATTGACGCCCTGCTTCACGATGTGGATATCATCGCTGACGGCGGTGCTTCCTTTCGCTTCATCGTGGGCAAATACGGCAGCGGAAAGAGCTTCCTGCTGCAAACCATCCGAAATTTCGTAATGGCGAAGAACTTTGTGGTGGTGGACGCAGACCTGTCGCCGGAACGGCGGCTTCAGGGCACCCGGGGGCAGGGGCTTGCCACCTACAAGGAGCTCATCCGCAATATGTCCACCAAGACCAAGCCCGAGGGCGGCGCCCTGTCCTTGATTCTGGATCGGTGGATCAGCAACGTCCAGCAGGAGGTCATGGAATCCTCCGGCCTGGGCATCACCGACCCCGGCCTGCCCCCGCTGGTGGAGAAGCGGATTTCCGCCGTTGTCTACTCCCTCAGTGAGATGGTGCACGGCTTTGACTTTGCCCGGCTTCTGACCCTCTACTACCAGGCCTACCTCCAGGGCGACGATGGCACGAAGGCCAAGGTGCTTAAGTGGTTCCGGGGAGAGTATGCCACCAAAACCGAAGCCCGGCAGGAGCTGGGTGTGAACATCATCATTACGGATGACGACTGGTATGAGTACCTGAAGCTGTTCGCGGCTTTTCTCAAGCAGGCGGGCTACGCGGGCATGCTGATTCTGATTGACGAGCTGGTGAACATCTACAAGATCCCCAACGCCATCACCCGGCAGTACAACTATGAAAAGATTCTCACCATGTACAACGACACCATGCAGGGCAAAGCCCAGCACCTGGGGATTATCCTCTGCGGCACGCCCCAGTGCATGGAGGATCCCCGCCGGGGCGTCTACAGCTACGAGGCACTGCGCTCCCGACTGGCGGAGGGGCATTTTTCCGGGGAGCACAAGGATATGCTGTCTCCCGTTATCCGTTTGCAGCCCCTGACCAGTGAGGAAATGCTGATTTTGGTGGAAAAGCTGGCGGACATTCACGCCGGGTTGTACGACTATCAGCAGATCGTCACCCAGCAGGACATGGTGGACTTCATCACCATCGAGTTTGGACGCATCGGTGCGGACAGCCACATCACCCCCCGGGAGGTCATTCGGGATTTTATCGAGGTGCTAGACATCGTGTATCAGAATCCAAAGGTTCACGTCCGCGACCTTCTGGGTTCGGAGCAGTTCACCTACGCCCAAAACGCGGTCAACGAAGAAGAAACCTCGTCAGAATTTGCGGAATTTGAATTATGAGTGCTTTTGAACGCTACGCGCCCTTTGTGCAGGACTATATCTATCGGAACGGCTGGCAGAATCTCCGGGCCATTCAGGTGGCAGCCGCGGACGTCATCTTCAACACCGACGAGAATCTGCTGCTCACCGCCTCCACCGCCTCCGGCAAGACGGAGGCCGCCTTCTTTCCCATTATCACCCTGTTTTCTGAGGATCCTCCGGCTTCCGTGGGCTGCATTTACATTGGCCCGCTGAAGGCCCTGATCAACGACCAGTTTGCCCGGCTCAACGATCTGTGCGCCGAGGCGGACATCCCGGTGTGGCACTGGCACGGGGACGTGGCCCAGGGGCATAAGAGTAAGCTCATGAAGCACCCCTCCGGCATTTTGCAGATCACCCCGGAATCGCTGGAGGCCATGCTGCTGCACAAGCACGCTGCCATCCCCAAGCTGTTCGGGGATCTGCGGTTCGTGGTCATTGACGAGGTGCACTCTTTGCTCCGGGGCGATCGGGGCGGGCAGACATTGTGTCTCATTGAGCGGCTGTCCCGACTGGCAGGGGTCAATCCCCGGCGTATCGGGCTGTCCGCTACCATCGGCGACCCGGAGGGCACGGGTGCGTTTCTCTCCCTCGGCACCGGGCGCAAGACCATCATCCCCAAAATCGACGCCAAGGGCAGCCGCTGGCGGATGAGTATGGAGCACTTCTATGTCAAGGACGTTCAGGCCGCCGAGGATCGGACGGATATTGACGCCCTTCCGGTGCTGGAGGAGAAAACCGACGACGCACCAGAAAACGCCGATCCTGGCATTGGCTACATTTTCGAGCACACCCGGGGGAAAAAGTGTCTGGTATTCGTCAATTCCCGGGAAGAATGCGAAACCGTCACTACCACTCTGCGGCAATACTGCGAGCGGATGCACGAGCCTGACCGGTTTTTGATCCATCACGGAAACCTCTCCGCTGCCTACCGGGAAACGGCGGAGGCCATCATGAAGGACGACTCCCAGTGTATGACCACCGTCACCACGGCGACCTTGGAGCTGGGCATCGACATTGGGCGTCTGGAGCGGGCGTTTCAGATCGACGCGCCCTGGACGGTCTCCTCTTTTTTGCAGCGCATGGGTCGCACGGGACGGCGGGAGCTGCCGCCGGAAATGTGGTTCGTCATCCGGGAGGATGAACCGGAGATTCGAGCCATGCTCCCTGCCACCATTCCCTGGAAGCTGCTGCAGGGCATCGCCCTGGTGCAGCTGTACCTGGAGGAGCGCTGGGTGGAGCCTCCCCGGCTGGATCGGCTGCCCTACAGCCTTCTGTACCATCAGACCATGTCCACCCTGGCTTCCTGCGGGGAGCTGTCTCCCCGGGCGCTTGCCGATCGGGTGCTGCGGCTGTCCTATTTCCACCGGGTGACCCAGGAGGACTTCCGGGTGCTTCTGCGGCATCTGATTCAGACTGACCACATACAGCAGACGGAGCAGGGGGGACTGATCGTGGGTCTGGCGGGGGAGCGGGTTGTCAACTCCTTCCAGTTTTACGGGGTGTTTCAGGAGAACGAGGAGTACACCGTCCGCTGTGAATCCCAGGAGCTGGGCACCGTGGTGCTGCCTCCGCCGGTGGGGGAGAAGCTGGCTATCGCCGGTCACGTTTGGCGGGTGCTGGATATTGACCGGAAACGGCATCTGGTGTACGTCGAACAGGTCAAAGGAAGTGTTCCGGCCTACTTTGGGCAGTGCCCCGGGGACTTGCACACAAAAATCCTCCGCCGGATGCGCCAGGTGCTCCGGGAGGATACCCAGTATCCCTATCTGATGAAAAACGCTGTGGCGCGACTGGAGCAGGCGCGATTCACGGCATCCCATTCGGGTGTGACGGAGCGTCCCCTCATTCATCTGGGGGGCAATATGTGGTGCCTGCTTCCCTGGGTGGGAACCTACGCCTTTCTCGCGTTGGAGCGCTTTTTGAAAATCAAGTGCGCCGACCGGCTGGGGCTGAAGAATCTGGACTCCGCCAGGCCGTATTATATGCAGTTTACCATGAAGGCGGATGAAGCGGCTTTCTTCCGGGTTCTGTCCGAGCAGATCCGCAAGCCCATCGACCCCATGGAGCTGATCTACCCCAAGGAGCTGCCCTTATTCGACAAATACGATGAGTACCTTCCGGAGGAGCTGGTGCGAAAGGGTTTTGCCTGCGGTGTCCTGGACTTAGAGGGGCTGCGGGAAGCTGTGCTCAGCTGGGAAAAGGAGAAGCCCATTTGACCCAGCGCCGGGCAGGCCGGGGGACTTCCGGAAAATAGCCAGGCATCCCGGCACGGTTCGTTCATCGGTCACTGGGGCCGCCTGAGCCTTTTTCAAAGATCAGGTCGTCCAGATCTGCGCGGGGATCGTCACTGGTGTACATTTCTTCGCCTCCTAAACAAAACTACCTGACAGTATATGCTTTCTCAGCTAAAAAAAGTGACGTATTTTCTTGACAGACAAGAATTATTTGGGTAAAATACACGGGTGTGAACCGGCGGCGCAGCCGATTCACCCCGTTAGTTCCCCAAACACCCGAAATACGGACAGAAATCCCCCGCTTTTTGGGGATACATCTCCGCAGCTTAGCAGGATAAGAGCGTCCGCCTCTTGCGCGGTAGACGGTTCGAGTTGCATACAACTCATTATCTTTTGTATAAGTCCCAGTAGCTCAGTTGGATAGAGCACACGCCTCCTAAGGTTATACTAAATCACTCGCCTTTGCTCAAAAGGCGAGCGATAATATAGATAAAATTTCATACACGTCTCTGTACCTCAGCAGGATAGAGGGTCCGCCTCCTAAGCGGAACGCCCCCGGTTCGAATCCGGGCAGGGACGCCACAAAAAACGCCGAAAGCCTTGATTTTTCAAGGTTTTCGGCTTTACTTTTTTGTCGGGTGTCCTTGTTTGTTCTGCTCGGCTTCTTTACTGTGAGCAATCCTTTTAACTTAGGTTGCGGACTCCCTATCCCTTGAAAATCCTGCTAATCAAATTAGCAAGAAAACCCCGTTTTTGCTAATGAAAATCGACTTTCTGCTAATCGCTCAGAAAATCGTGCTAAAAATCTTGCTAATTAAAAAGTGTGCTTATAATAGTTCGACCTTGTTTTACCCCGTACCTTTTAATCCATTTGTTATGTAGTATTATCCTATCACAAACCGCACATTTCACAAAAAGCCTATCCTTATATATAATGAAAGTGTCAGGAGGTAATGGATATGAGAAACAAGAACTACTACATAAATCTTAATGACCGTGAATACTTAGATGTTCTTTCCTCTTTGATGAACAAGAGAAATAAATTGATCCAAAGCGGCAAGTATACCGATGGTATTGACGAAGTAATTATGAAGATTAAGAAGGCTAAGAAAAGGACTTTTCGTGTCCTTTATATATAAGTATATGAGGTTGATATTCAAATTTCAATATAAATATTATTCAGACTTCACCGTTTCGTTTACTTGAACGAAGCGGTGTTTTTCTTTTGAGCCACCCTTTCCTTTCGAGGATTGGGTGGCTTTTTTTATTTTTTTCAAAAAATTTTCTTTTTAGGGTGAACGATTGACCTCTCTCAGTGCGAATTAGTGAAAGGGTTGTTAATCGACTCCGATAAGGAGCAGCTCTTTCGCTGTTCCTTGAAAATTGAATATCAGGTGCATAGGACTTCAGTTCTGATGATTAGCCACCTTAACGGGTACGCCAAGACTTCCTTTTGGAACGAGCGAGAACCCCCGTTATAAATATCAGGTTGCCACTGATACGGCGATGACAGTCAGAATGATAATGATACTTCTCTACGGAGCAGGCGGAGAACCCGGCTGAGGTGAAATTCCTATGAAACGGTGAAGCACACCGTTACCTATGTACTTCCCTTGCAAGGGGTGTCGAGGACAAATATTGCATAACAGAACATTAGACCGAAGAAAAGCGTTACTTCGGTCTTTACATAGCACCTTATATCAAGATGCTAAATCTAATTGAAAGGAGAACAGAAAATGCCTAACTGCAATACGATTGCTATATGCAATCAAAAAGGCGGTGTCGGTAAAACGACAACCACCGTAAACTTAGGCGTAGGCTTGGCAATGCAAGGTAAAAAGGTACTCCTTGTAGATGCCGATCCACAGGGCGACCTCACAACTTGTCTTGGATGGCAAGATACGGACAATCTACCCATTGCATTACCGGACAAAATGGTTGAAGTTATGCAGGACAAATGCAAAGAGCCAATGAAAGGT
>JAQXPK010000143.1 GCA_029100605.1 Bacillota bacterium
TTTATTTCTCTGCGCGCTGCTTTTATCGCCGCTATTTCTTCACTGCTGAATTTATAGTTCGATGCCATTATTTCATCACCCAGATACAGTATAGCATATCTGGCGAGATAGTTAAATGGTTTTATTAGATTTTAGTATTAATTCGTCACGCCATTGGGCACCGATCGGTTCGTTACGGAGCACAAAAGGCTTCCCCTCCGGGGAAGCCTTTGGCGCAGCAAAAAGCGCGGGCACAAACCGTGTCCGCGCCAACCTTATTCCTCCAGCAAACACACCGCGTGGCAGGCCATGCCCTCGCCGGTGCCCGTGAAGCCCAGCTTTTCCTCCGTTGTGGCCTTCACGTTTACCCGGGATGGGTCGATGTCCAGGGCGGAGGCGATGTTCCGCTCCATCTGAGGGATGAAATCCTTCAGCTTCGGGCGCTGGGCAATCATGGTCACGTCGATGTTGCCCACCCGGTAACCGGCGGCAGCCACCTTCTGCCCCACGATTTTCAGCAGCACCAGAGAATCCGCCCCCTTGTATTTGGGGTCGGTGTCCGGGAAGTGGCGGCCGATGTCTCCCAGCCCCGCCGCCCCCAGCAGGGCGTCGGAGACGGCGTGGAGCAGCACGTCCGCGTCGGAGTGACCGTCCAAGCCCATTTCATAGTCGATTTTGACCCCGCCCAGAATCAAATCCCGGCCTTCCACCAGCCGGTGTACGTCATAGCCGTGCCCGATTCTCATGGCAGCTCCTCCAGCAGCAGCGCCCCGATTTTCAAATCCATGGGGGTGGTGATTTTGATATTCCCCTCGTCTCCCTCCACGATTTTCACGGACATACCCATCCGCTCCACGGCGGAGCAGTCGTCGGTAACCTGAACGCCGTCCTGTTTGGCCTTTGCCAGCGCCCCCCGGAGCAGGTCAAAGTCGAACACCTGAGGGGTCTGCACGGCGAACAGGGTCGCCCGATCGGGGGTGGACTTCACCACCCGCCCCTCCACCACCTTGATGGTGTCCTTCACCGGCACGGCAGGGGCGGCGGCGCCGTAGGTGTTGGCGGCGCGAACCACCCGGTCAATGAGCTGCCAGGTGACGAAGGGTCTCGCACCGTCGTGAATGGCCGCCAGCTTTACCTTGTCGGACAGGGCGTTTAACCCCAGGCTCACCGATTCCTGACGGCTGCTCCCCCCGGCGACCACGGCAATGACCTTTTTCATGTCCCGGCAAAGCCCGGTAATGGGCAAAATCAGATCCTCCCGGGTGACAATGACGATTTCCGAGATGGCGTCGCAATCCTGAAACTGCCGCACTGTCCGGACGATCATCGGCTCGCCCCCCAGCTGAGCCATGACCTTGTCGATGCCCCCCATCCGGGAGGCGGTTCCGGCGGCGACAATCACCGCGCCGCAGGGTTTCAGCTTCAGCAGCTTTCTCGCGGGGCGGGTTACCTTGGTCATATCCACGGCTTACAGCTCCTTTACCAGTTTTTTGAAGAACGCCCCCCGCACCATAAAGTTTTTGAACTGGTCAAAGGCGGCGCTGGCGGGGCTCATGAGCACCACGTCCCCGGGCTTCGCGGCGGCAGCCGCCGCCCGGACGGCAGGCTCAAAGCTGCCGCAGTCCACGATTTCCAGAGCGTTGGGGTCGTATTCCGGGCAATTCTCCACCGCCGCCCGGATTTTATCCCCGGTCGCCCCGCCGAGAAACAGCTTCTTGACGTGCCGGCAGATTTCCGGGCCGAGAACGTCGTAGGGGATGTGCTTGTCGTAGCCGCCGGCAATGAGGATCACCTTTTCCGGGAAGCTGCGCAGCCCCGCGATGGTGCGGCTGGGGCTGGAGGCGATGGAATCGTTGTAGAACCGCACGCCGTCCTTCACCCGCACCAGCTCGATGCGGTGCTCCACGCCGCCGAAGGTTTTGGCGATCCGGCGGATGGTGTCGTCGGACACCAGGCCCTCCACCGCGGCGATGGCTGCCATGTAATTCTCCACATTGTGGACACCCGGAATGAGAATGTCCCTGGTGGGAAGCACCTGTTCCCCATTCCGGCAGATGACCCCGTCCTCCACGCAGACGTAGGCATTGCCCTTTCGGGAGAAGAAATGGGTCACGCCGTTGCCCCGGAAGCCGGCGGTAATGGCGTTGTCGCCGTTGAGCACCAGAAGATCGTCCTCGCCCTGATAGCGGAAAATGTTCTTCTTGGCGTCCACATACTCCTGCATATCCTTGTGGATGTCCAGATGGTTGGGCGCCAGGTTGGTCACCACCGCCCGCTGGGGGCTGCGCTTCATGTCCATGAGCTGGAAGGAGCTGAGCTCCACCACGGCGAAATCCGACGGCTGCATCTGGCGCACCAAAGGCAGCAGCGGCGCGCCTATATTGCCTCCCAGCCATACGGTTTTCCCCTCGGCCTTCAGCATTTCGGAGATCAGGGTTGTGGTGGTGGTTTTGCCGTCGGAGCCGGTGACGGCGATGATCTGGCAGGGGCAGACCTCGAAGAAAACCTCCATCTCGGAGGTCACCGCCGCGCCCCGGCTGCGCAGCGCTTCAATCTCCGGGTTGCCCGGGTGCATTCCGGGGGTGCGGAATAGGATGTCCGCCTCCACGCCGTCCAGGTAGCCGTCGCCCACATGGAGCTTGCAGCCCAGGTGCTCCAGCTCCAGCACCTCGCTGTCCAGCTTGTCCCGGGGCGTCCGGTCGCAGCCCGTCACATCACAGCCGTATTCCAGCAGCAGCCGAACCAGGGGCCGATTGCTGACCCCAAGACCCAAAACCGCGATTTTTTTATTTTTCAGAGAAGAAAAGTAAGTATCAAAGGCAGAATCCATATCCATTCCTCATTTCCGGCGTACGATAAAACAAAATCATTTCGCATTCGCCTACTCGCCTGATTTGCTGAAACTCGATGTATAGTATTACGCATATCGGCTTAACTCAGCAAACCAGAAAATTGAAATTTGACGTACTGGTGCGGCAGCACCCTTGGCTCTCCCTTTGGGAGAGCTGTCACCGCAGGTGACTGAGAGGGTATCTCGGTACAGCGTACCCTCTCCGTCAAAAATCGAAGATTTTTGCCACCTCTCCCATAGGGAGAGGCAAGGC